>CAYPSZ010000372.1:0-8420 GCA_964413125.1 uncultured Desulfobacterales bacterium | reverse complement strand
GACCGTAACCAGACCCGACTGCTCCCGCTCATCGGGCGGTTCGCGGATTCGTTTTACCTGGCCGGGGGCACGGCCATGGCGCTCCAGATCGGTCATCGGCGTTCCATTGACTTTGATCTTTTTTCCACCGCTGAAATCAATCCCGCCAGGCTCACCAGAACCCTGACCAGGCTTGGGCATGTCATCGAACACGTCCTTGCCGAGTCCGGCGACGAACTGACCCTGGCCGTGGACGGGGTCCGGCTTTCGTTCGTCTTCTACCCCTTCGCCATCCAGCATGAAGTGTGGTATGACCGGATCATCTCCATGCCCGATCTCCCGACCCTGGCCGCGATGAAGGCCTATGCCCTGGGCCGGAGGGCAAAGTGGAAGGACTACGTCGACCTGTATGAAATTTTCGCCAACCATGCCTCGTTCCACGCAGTGGTGAGCCAGGCCTCGTCCATATTTCAGGGCGCGTTCAATCAGCGGTTGTTCAGGGAGCAGCTTTGCTATTATCAGGATATCGATTTTTCCGAAGAGATTGATTATCTTCACCCAAACCCCGCGGACACGGAGCGCGTCAAAGCCGAGCTGACCCGTATCGCCACGGGTTGAGACCTATTTCAAAAACATGCTTTGGAGCAATTGATTTTGTGGAACAATGATGCGTATGATGCACTTGTTGCCTCAAAAGAAAAAGAAGGGTCGGCCCGCTTGAGGAGGTTCCGACATGGATATGAAAACCATGACCATGATTGACATGCTTCAGGAATCAATTCGCCACACGGATGTCAGTGGGTTTGAAATCCTGAAAATCCTGGATGTCCGGAGTCAGTTGGCATCAAGGGAGCCGCTCATGAATGACCTGGAAAGGGCACGCCTGGAAAAGTTGGATCGCCAAATGCCGTATCTGGCGGATGTCTGTAATGCCCGCATTGCGGAAGTGGCGGATATTTCTGAAATGCGTAGAAGAAGCCATGTCCTGCCGTCACACTGGTGGTGGTACCTGGATGAGTGGCCCGTCCCTGCCCAAAAGGCGGCTTTAGCATAGCTTTTTCCCCAAACCCCTCACCCATTACCTATAACCAATTACCCGGCGAAGCCCCCCATAACCCATTACCTATCACCCCTAACCCGGCGGAGCCCCATGCGCCTGATCCTCACCACCCTTTTCACCCTGTTCAGCCTCACCACCTGCCCGGCCCCGGCCCAAGCGGAGTTCACCCAGGCCGACCGGGAGCGGATGATCCAGCTCTTCACCAAGGTGGAGGAAATGGACAAGCGCTTTGATCAGCTCGACAAGCGTATTGACGATCTGCGCACGGACACGAACAACCGTTTTGAACAGGTCGACAAACGTATTGACGAACTGCGCAGAGACATGAACAACCGCTTTGAGCAGGTGGATAAGCGCTTTGAGGAGGTGCATAAACGCTTTGAGCAACTAACGTCTTTTCTGTGGATGTTAGTTGGAATTTTCACCACCTTAGTTGTAGCTGTAATTGGTTTTGCCTGGTGGGACCGACGCACCACCATTCGCCAGGCCCGGGAAGAAACCATCGAGGCGCTGGGACAGAGAGGCATCGACATTCGCCTGGTTCAGGCCCTGCGCGATTTTGCAGAGGAGGAGCCCAGAATGGCAAAGGCCATGCGGGCTTGTGGGTTGCTGTAAACGTTAGTTTCGTTAGTTCGGAATAGGGGGACGCCCTTTATATTTTTATATTTAATGGCTCATTCGTTGGGTTCGTTGGGTTCGTTGGGATCGTTGGGATCGTTGGGATCGTTTGGGGCGTAGTGATTACAGAAGCCCTACTGCGCGCATGGCCTTGGCCATTTTAGGGTCCTCCCGGGAGTATTCCCTCAATGCCCTGATAAGTTGCGACAGCCCGCCGTCCTTTTCAATCACTTGAATTGTCTCATCACGGGCTTTGCGGATAGCAGTGCGACGATCCCAGAAACCAAACCCTATGCTGGCCACCATTATTGCCGTGAAAATGCCGGATATGATCCACAGAAAATTCGTCAACATTGCAATACTGGTATGAACCTGATCAAAGCGCTTATCAATTTCCTCGAAACGCTTGTCAACCTGCTCAAAACGCTTGTCAACCTGCTCGAAACGTTTGTCAACCTGCTCGAAACGTTTGTTAATATCATTTCTAAGCTCTTCAAAGCGCTTGTTTGTGTCGGTTCGAAGCTCATCAAAACGTCTATTGGTCTGATCCATGAATACCTCAATCATGGTTTCCAAACGGAGTAAACGTTCCCTGTCCTCCTTAGTAAAACCGCCTTCTTCTGTCTCGGCGCCGGAGGCCTTGAACGGGCAGATCAGTAGAAAGCATATTAGGCAAAAAGCATATATCGGCTTCATATGGTCTTATCCCCCGTTGACAGCATGGTTCGGCCTGTTCTTTGAACCGCGGCCGATTACGACGCGCCTTTGCGCCCCTTGCCTGTCTATTTTCCTATAAGCATGCGAAAAGTCAACAATCAATTCAGGGAACACAACCAATTCAAGGAACACAATCAATTCAGGGGCTGTGTCAATGCAGGGGTTCGTTGGGTTCGTTGAGTTCGTTGAGTTCGTTGAGTTCGTTAGGTGCGTTAGTTTCGTTAAGTGCGTTGGGGGTGTTGGGTTTGGGGGGCGGGTAGTTGATGGGCTGATCTCAGCCATCCATCTCATTTTTCCCAAGGATTTATAAAGGCCGGCTCATAGGCTCGACATCATGGATATTGCGGGTCACGAGCGTCATACCGCAGACCATTCCAGTCGCCGGCATAAAGGCGTCTCTAATCGGCCGGGGCAAAATGCATTTCTGGAACAGTTCGCTCCAAATACCAGGTTCAAATATTACGGCGCGCCCGCGGCCTTCAGAAGAGGCATATCTTTTGGCGCAGGGGCGAAGAGCCCCGGAGGCTCGGGGTAAAGCGCTTCTCCTTTTCCAAGTTGACACCGGTGACCCGGGGGTCTAATTTTAGCGTGAAAACACTTGGGATAGCGTGATTTTATGGATGTCCCTCATTTGCGTCACAAGATCAGACACACCATCAGGCTGGACCGGGCCGCACGCTTCGTATGGAAGGCCGCGCCCGGATGGACCTCGTTAAGCCTAGGGCTTGTGGTGATTCAGGCCCTGTTGCCGCTGGCCGCTCTTTATCTCATCAAGCTCATCGTGGACGGCGTGGCCGATGCAGTGGCAGGATCCGACCCCGGGGCGGCCTTCGGCCGGGTCCTCATGTTCATTTTACTTGCCGCGGGCGTTGCCGCGCTGAACGCCTTGGCCCAACTGGCCGCGACCCTGGTGCGTGAGGCCCAATCCCTTGCGGTCACGGACTACGTTTACGGGGTGCTGCACGAAAAATCCATCCAGGCGGACCTTGCCTATTATGAAAACCCGGCCTACTTCGACACGCTCCACCGGGCCCAGACGGAAGGTCCCCGGCGGCCCACAAGCATTGTGAACGGCCTTGTGAATACGGCCCGCAGCACCATTTCCCTTGCAGCCATGGCCGGACTCCTGTTCTCGCTCCACTGGATCATGGCGGTGGTGCTGGTGGCCGCGGCCCTGCCGGGTATAGGCGTCAAGGTGCTGCATGCGGGCAGGATGTATGAGTGGCAGAAAAGGCGCACCCAGACCCAGCGCAGGGCCTACTACCTTAACTGGATACTCACGGGCTCGGCCCATGCAAAGGAAGTTCGGCTCTTCGACCTGGGCGGCCTCTTTTCCGGCTGGTTCGACAGCCTGAGAAGCACGCTCAGGGCCGAGCAGCTGGACCTGGTCCGCAGGCGGGCCCTGGGAGAACTCGGGGCCCGAACAGTGGCGGTGCTGGCGGTTTTCGGCTCCCTGGCCTTTATCGCGCACAGGGCCGTGCACGGGGCCATAACCATAGGCGACATGGTCATGTACTTTCAGGCGCTCCAAAGGGGCCTGGGCTTCCTGCAGGAGATGCTGACCGGCATGGCCGGGCTCTACGAGGACAACCTCTTCTTGAAAAACCTCTTTGAATTCCTGGACATCGAACCCGGGGTGCAGGACCCGGAAGCCCCGGTCCCGGCGCCTTGTCCCATGAGGCAGGGGATGGAAGCAAAGGGGGTCGCCTTCAAATACCCGGGCACGGCAGAACCCGTGCTTAAAGGGGTCTCCATTAGGGTTGAGCCGGGGCAGGTGGTGGCCCTGGTGGGTGAGAACGGTTCCGGCAAGACCACCCTGGTAAAACTCTTGTGCAGGCTTTATGATCCTGATGAGGGCTCGGTGCGCATGGACGGGATGGATGTGCGAGGGTTCCGCATAAGGGACCTGAGGGGTCAATTCAGTGTGGTGTTCCAGGACTTTGCCAGGTACCATTTGACCGCCGGGGAGAACATCCGGCTGGGGAATAAGGAGCTTTCCGAAGAAGACCCATGCCTGGAAGCCGCGGCTCGGCGCGCCGGGATACACGAGCGCATCAAGCGGCTTCACAGGGGTTACCAGACCACCCTGGGCCGATGGTTCGAGGACGGCGAAGAACTGAGCGCGGGAGAGTGGCAAAAGGTGGCCCTGGCCAGGGCCTTTCTGCGGGACGCCCAGGTGATAGTGCTTGACGAGCCCACCAGCTCCCTGGACCCCCGAAGCGAGTTCGAGGTGTTCGAGGGGTTCAAGAGCCTCCTGGACGGCCGGTCCGCAGTGCTGGTGAGCCACAGGTTCTCCACAGTGCGTATGGCGGACAGGATCTATGTGTTCCAAGAAGGCCGGGTCATAGAAGAGGGAAGCCACCAAGAACTGCTGGCACTGGGCGGAGTCTACTCGGAACTCTACAAGAAGCAGGCTGCCGCCTATGAGTAATGGACATCACCCACAAGGCGCGCACCCATGGACCGGGAGGCAGGCGTATCCTTCGTTCTCTTGAAACAGCATTTAAGGCCGTACTTTTCGCAGGCGTGCTCACGGTAGCTCTCCTGGCCGCGGGACTCTATTATGGTCTTGACCGTGAACCCCTTGTGTTTGTTCATCCGGGCCTCTCCCTGGAGGATGTGGCCCGCATAAAGGAATTGATTCGGGAAAACAACCCGGGCAAGCTTCAGGGGCTGGGGGTCCGGGAGGTCCTTATATTTGAAAGGGACCTCAATTTGCTGCTGAGCTATGGCTTGGCTCATTCCAGGCTGGGCAGGTATATGGAGGGGGAACTGGAACTGGATTCAGGTTCGGTGATCGTTCGGGGCACATTTTTCATGCCGGTCAACCCTTTCGGCGCATACCTCAACATCACCGCCCGCATCCGGCCGGAGCCGGATGATTTGTTGGATTGGACGTTCGACAACGTGAAGATCGGAAGGGTCCCCTTCCCCGGACGGGTCTTGGGGGTTGCCTGGCCGCACGCATTGGCACAACTGGAGAAGCTTCCCGAAATCAAGGCCCTGATGGTGGGTCTTGACGCCATAGAAAGAGTCGACATCCACAGCGGCCGGGTGTCTGTTTTCTATGACTGGAAAGCCGACCAGGTGGCACGGATCAAAAGGCAGGGAAAGGCCTTGCTCCTGCCGGAACCCGAACGCAGGCGCCTCTTTTACTACGAAGATCTCCTTCGGTCCTTCATGGAGGAGCAGTCTCAAAGGCGCATGTCCCTGGCGGAAGCGCTTCCGCCTCTTTTTTCAAGCACGGCCTCCAGGACACAAGCCGGATCCGACCCTGCCGCTGAAAATAGGGCCGTACTTTTAACGCTGGCTGCTTATGCGGTAAATCTGGACCTGGAAAGGCTTCTTGAAAGGCCCGATGAGACGGTTGAAGGCCCCGCGCCCTCAACCGTGGAACAACAAGAGGGCGGGGCCGTGGCCGCAGGTAAGCGCAAACCCCGCAGGCACGGTTATGTCCAGCTTCAGTTGCGGGGGCGGCGCGACCTGGCACAGCACTTCCTGGTGTCCGCCGCAATCACCGCCTCGGCAGGAAGCGGCATGGCCGATTTCCTGGGTCTTTACAAGGAACTGGGCGACGCCATGGGCGGATCGGGGTTCAGCTTTGCCGATATGGCGGCAAATCGTGCCGGCGTGGAGATGGCCAAGCTTGCAGCGGGCTCCGGCAAGAGCGCCCTCGAGGTCCAGGCTTTTCTGAGCGGGCAGGTCCTTGAAGACGACATCATGCCAAGGGTGGATCACCTGCCCGAAGGCATAATGGAGCTGGAATTCAGAAGGGTTTATGAGGATGTGGATAGTGAGGCCTATGGGCTCATGGAGGAGGAAATCAAAAGGCGGCTCAAGGAGTGCCGCCTGTATCAATAGGCCGGAGGCTCGATCCCCATAACCGCCATCATGGTGTCAACTTTAGCCTGTGAGAGGCCTGAAAAGCCTTGCGGCAGGCTTCCTCGTATCAATGTTTCGCAGCTCGGAGATATTGCCTTCATCGTCTTTGATTCTGAGCGGCATTTCAAATTTGTCGGATTCCCAGATGGTGTGTGTATGGGTTATGTCCATATTCATAATCACGGAACGATTCCCCCGGAACCATTGAAAAACCTGTGATTTCCAAGGATCCGGGTTTTCTAAACGCTCCACGCGGCTCAACCGCCGATTTCCGGCTCTTTTGAGGGCGAGGCAGGTATGGGGACGTCACTGGGTGCGGACCGTGATTCCTCGTTTGTTCAACTCCTCAATTATGATCCGGGCGTTGGGATTGCCCGCCTGAGCAAGTCTTGCGGTGTCCGAGGCGATGCCGTCAAGTTGGGAGCGCATTTTTTCGGCGTTTTGCATCACGGCTTCCTGGTTGGCGTACTGTTCCTTTAACTGAGCCCTAACTCCGAAAGCCTGGGTCACTTGAAAGCCGAACCAGAGGAGCACGGCCAGCATCAGAACCAGAAGCGGGTAAAACGGAGATCGTATTCCGTGGATTCGCTTTTCCGGAACATTACTCATTTCGCACCCCTCCCGGGGTCACCGATCTGCTCCGGCAACCCGCCCCCTTCTGTTTCGGTTGTCAACTGCGGTGCGGGCTGCATGGCCTTCTGCACGGTCATACCCTGATCCGTCAGCACTTTCCTGAGCGCCGCATCCTGGGCCCGTTCCGAAAGCTCCGCCACGGCCTTTATCATCTCCACGTACAGCCCTTCCAACTTAACACTTTGCTGAATAAAGGCCTGCCGCTGCATGAGCTCGGCCTGCAAAGACCTGTTAGACCGATCCACAAACACGTTCAGCAGGGTCACCGCGGCCAGCAGTACTGACAACGCCAACAATATCTTGAACTCCTGTTTTTTCAGCATCCCATTACAATCCCTTATAGCTGTATTATCTCCATTCCAATCGCCCTTTTCCAGAAAAAACCAGATTCAGAAACCGCCCCAGCCAACTGTGGGAAGCCCCTGACGTTAAGACGCCGAGCCCCTCCTCGATCCAACGGGTCAGGGCTCGGCGCAAGGTTCTTTGAGGTCTATCAGCTGCGTGAACGTCGCCTCAACGTGGCGGCCATAAGAAGCGTGCCAAGCATCATCAGCGCCAGGGTCCCGGGTTCCGGAATCGGCTCCACCTTGGCCTGGAGCATTAGATTGATGCCGAATTCCTGCTCAAACCCGCTCGTGTTGAAGCCGGTTGCTGAGAGGAATACGGTCTCGCTGAAGAAGCCCAAGCCTACGGCTGAGGGATCAAATCCAACGAAAAGATTCTTGAATTCATCCCCCGCATCCAACCCAGTGAATGAGCCGAATCCAGTCAGGTTGAAGGCGGAGGAAGTGTTATCGGTAAAATGCCCGGAAAGCAGGTCGCTCGGGCCGAAGGTGTCGTTGAGCAAAGCCAGCTCGATGATCATCGGTTCCGCGGTATCCAGGAGCGTCCCCAGATTTAGAAGAAACTCATCACCGGTGCGACTGAGCGAACCCGGTCCGGAAAGCAGGTTGAACTCCGGATTGGCGTAATTGTTTATCTGTGCCTGCAGGTGAATCTCCATGTAGTCTAGATATAGATCGTCCATGTCCGGATTCCGGCTGGCAAACGCCAAGTAGTCGCCGTTCTGGTTGAATACTCCGTCGTTGGTGGTATCCAGCCCCACCTGGAGAGTCGTGTCGTCAGTCTGCCCGACGTCCAGGCCGCTGACACTGCCGCTGCCGTTGAAGGGTCCGGCGGGCAGACCAGTGAACCAGCCGGCCAGGGTGTCGTTGAGGGCGGCGACAGCGGCATCGTTGGTCACGGAAACCGCCTGTGCATCAACTGTATCGCCCACATGGACGATGCCGAAGTCCACGGAGGTGGTATTCAGCTTCGCCTCGGCCTGCTGGTAGACCCGGCCCTGCACCTGCACCGTTTCACTTCCCACGGAAATGTCCGCGGCCCCGGTGGTGCCCGCGCCGGTGGACTGGAATTCCAGGTTCACATTGCCGCTGATGTTCTGGGAAGAGCTGGTCTCCGCCAACCCCACGGACAGGCTGGTGCTGTCCGTGCCGCCCGCGGCCAGATTGGCGGTATTCCCGGCGCCGGG
>CAYPSZ010000371.1:0-2896 GCA_964413125.1 uncultured Desulfobacterales bacterium | reverse complement strand
CATGGACGACTCGTGGCACTGGTCCCGTTTTCTGGGAAGCCTCAGGCGAAGTGAGGAGCTTCGCAGCGAGGTCGAGGACGCTGTGGCCCGGTGCGATCTCCACTGGAAGTGGTATGTGTGGAAGGACGGAGGGCTCGTGGCCAGGGTGTTTCGGGAAGAGGGGGCCTGGTCCTGGGTAAATGTGAATGACGGGGGCCGCGAAATCCTTCCCTGGGAGGTTTTTCTTGACCGGCTGGAGGGCGCGGACGCGACCAAGTGGTGCAATCTCTACCTGTGCCGCGACATGCCCAGAGAGGAGGCCCTGGCCCTCTGAATTCGGGGGACACCATACTGAACTCATGACCACTGAAAAGCCGTGGGAACCGAAGAGCGCATGGACCGAATGGCGGAAGCCGTTGTGCAATGGGGAGGGGACGTTCATAAAATAAGTCGTTTTTTGAAAAGGGACTACTGTCTTGTCAATCATCAAATGTCGGATAAAGCCTCGCGAGCTTAATCCGAGCATTTCCGATTAGGGCATATGTCCGGAAGGTCGAAATCCTGGTCCTCTTTTCAGGTTGCCACCAGATGGGAAATGGCATAGAAAAGAGGATAAAGCCAATGCTTAGAAAGGATTCGGCCTATGATACAGACATATGCTCATCAAAAACAGTTGCACGAGGCCAGGATCGACATCAAAACCCTGGAGCGTCTTTTCGCCAACGTCATCACCGAAGGAACCAACTGCTCGGCCTTCGAGTCCGACGTCATCGTGGAGAAGGCCAAGGAGGTGTTTGCCATCGGCGACCATGCAGAGGGTCAAATCCTTCAGCCCGGGCAGATGGTCTGGACTGCGATCGACCTGAACGAGCCTCCCGGCAAGCCGTTGAAGGACTGCCAGCTTCGGCGGATCATCCTGACCCACATCGCCCCCAAGGAAGACGCCGAGGTGCGACGCGCCTACGGGCCAGCGGCCAAGCGCCGGCAGCAGCTCCTCCGGATGAGCTTGGAGGCCAAAGACCAGCAGGCCCTTCTGACCCAGGAGGATCTTGCTGAAATCCTGGACACCGACGTGCGCACCATACGCAGGGACATCCAGGCCCTTCGAAAGGATGACATCCTGGTGCCCACGCGGGGGCAGATCAAGGACATCGGTCCAGGCGTGACCCACCGGGTGAAGGCCATCTCCCTTTTTCTCCAAGAGAAGGAGCCCGTGGAGATCGCAAGGGCCATCAAGCATTCCCTGACCGCGGTCGAGCGATACATCGACACCTTCTGCCGTGTGGTCTATTGCCAGAGGATGTTCCGCAACAATCTGAAAACCGCCCTCGTGGTGGGCGTGTCCATGGCCACGGTCAACACTTACCTGACCCTTCATGCCGATGCCTGTGAGGATCCCGCTTACCGGGAACGGATCCATGAGATCGAACAGCGGGGCCGTGTGTACTACAAGGCCGTGGACTTCAAAAAAAACCTTGGGCGGACAGAAAGGAGGCCGACATGAAATCCGGTAAAAGCGCCGTTGCCGATCAGTTCGGTCCCCTTCAGAAAAAGACCTTCGCCTCCGCCTTGTCCCGATTCTTCGAGGAGCAGTGTCCTCAGATGGGCGGCCACTTGACCCGGAAGATCCTGGTGGAAAACGTCCAGGAACTGGTGGAGGAGTTCTATCCCCCCAACACCCATCTGCGCATGGGCCAGATCATGTGGCCCGCCGTGGACGAAAACGAAAAAGCCGCCTATGGCAAGTCCATTGAGAAGACCAAGCTCAAGCCCGTCTTCGTGGACATGATCGCCCCGGAGGATATCGAGGCCGTCCTTCAGGGGGCAAAGACCAAGGACATTCGCCAGTCGGCCACGGTCCGGTTGTTCAAGCAGGCCAAACAGCAAGGGGGCATCCTGACCGGTGTTGACGTCGCCTCCATGATGCGCCTGCACCCCAACACGATCTCCAAGTATGTCAGGCAGTGGGAGAAGGACCACCAGGAGACCGTCCCTCGACGGGGCACCATCCATGACATGGGCCCGTCCATCACCCACAAGAAACAGATCTGCTACAAGGTCATCGTCCAAGGAAAGTCGATTGAGACCGCAGCCCGTGAAACCGATCACTCCCCGGAGGCTGTCACGCGGTATGTCAAGGACTACAAGAGAATCCTTGCCTGCCTGAATCGAGGCCTCTGTCCCAGGGACACCGCCTTCGTTGCCAAGGTCAGCGAGAACCTGGTCTATGAGTACATGAACCTGATTGCCGAAAACCAGCTTGATATCAAAGAACAGGAAGGGGTATATGGAGGAATCGTCGCTCTTGACGACCTCCCATTCTGAACCTACAGGACAGAAGACCCTTCCGGACATACGCCCTTATTTTCGGTTGTGAACTGCCAGTTGACTTTGGCTTCGCGGTTGTTCCGATGGGCCTGCCACGCCTCCACTTCGGCCCGCGCTACCTCAATATCGGCGATCCGGCGGTTGAGGCACTGTTTGGTGAGCACATTCAGCTCAATTTCTGCAATGTTCAGCCAGCTGCCGTGTTTTGGCGTATACACAAACTCGAACCGGTCCCATAGGGCTTTTGCATGTTCCGCTGGAAATGTTTCATACAATGCCCCGGGACTGTGGGTGTTCAGGTTGTCCATGACAAGGGTGATCTTCTCTGCCTCTTCATAATTTAGGGCGATCTTTTCCACAAAATGGGCCCAATCATGCTTGGTCTTATTCTCGTTTACATTCACCATACGCTTTCCTGCCAAAGGTTCACAGGCAAGAAAGACATTACATACTCCGCAGCGCCGGTATTCGTAGTCGTACCTTTCCGGCTTGTCGCTTTTCACGATAATCTGACATTTTTTTTCTGATTATTTTGGACATTTGGTTGTGATTTTCGAGGTGATTTGGACAGTTGAGTTTTCGATGATGT
>CAYPSZ010000370.1:0-11551 GCA_964413125.1 uncultured Desulfobacterales bacterium | reverse complement strand
CAACACGCTGGGAGGACGGCCATGCGAACCACCACCACGCCGTTCGCATCTTTCCCGAAATCCAGAGATTGTAGAGCATGCCTCCCCAACTGAGGTTGGAAGGGTCGCCGAAGCCCAGAAAGCTCGCCCCGGCCTCGGCCAAAACGGACCATGCTATGTTGAATGCCGTGTACAGAAGCAGGAGCGGCAGGATGTTGGGCAGAATGTGTCGGTAAATGATTCGCAAGTCACCGGCTCCCCTGGCCCGGGCCGCAAGAACAAACTGCCTCTGGGAGATGGCAAGGGTCTGGGCCCGGATGACGCGTGCGGCCGTTCGCCAGATGATGCAGCATATGGCTATTATGACGAACCAAAAATTTCGCCCGAATAGGGAAATCAGGACGATCAGGAAAGGCAGAAACGGCATGCCGTAGACTATGTCCGTGAAACGCATCAAAATCTCGTCCAGTTTGCCTCGGTAGTAGCCTGCAAGAAGCCCGATATTCGCCCCGATCACTATGGAGATGAGTCCCGAGACCAACCCGATGAGAACCGTGGTGCGGGTGGCGTACAGCATCTGGCTCAGGATATCACGGCCCATCATGGTGGTTCCCAAGGGAAACTCCAGGCACGGCGGCAGGAGCAGGGCCATTCGGCCGTCCGCAGCATAAAGCGTATCCCAGGGATCGTGCGGCGCAAGCCACGGGGCCAGCAGGCCCGTTAGACCAAAGAACAGGAGTACAACGGCCCCGAATACTCCCATCCTATGTCCGGCTATGATCCGGATCTGTGTGGCTGCAATTTCCCATATCCATGCAAACGCCACTTCTAGCCCCCGGTTGTCCTTTCACCGGCGATCTTGACCCGTGGGTCCAGGTACCCGTAGGAAATATCCGCCAGGAGATTCAAGAAAATTACCAGCACGGCCAGCAAAAGGAATGTGGCCTGCGCCACGGGATAGTCGCGCGCGGATGCAGCCTGGACCATCAACTGCCCCATGCCGGGCCAGGAGAAAACCTGCTCCACTATTACCTGGCCGCCGATTGCGAATCCCACCATTACCGAGGACACTGTGAACACGGGCAGAAGGGCGTTCCGAGCCGCGTGCCTTATCATGACTGCAACAGGGGTGAGGCCTTTGGCCTGGGCAAGTTCGATGAAATCGCTTCCCAGAATCTCCAGCATGGAGTCCCGCATTATGAGCATTGGAGTGGCCAGGTAGTAGAAACCCACCGTGATTGTCGGGAGGACCAGGTGGTGAAGAAAGTCAGTTGAAAAAAGCAGCCCCATGCCGCTTTTAAGGGGGATCCCCGGAGGGAGCATGCCGCCGGTTGGAAAAAGGTCCAGCCGGTAGCTCAGCCCCATCAACAGCAGGATGCCGGTGACAAAGGGCGGGGCCGACTGCAGCACAAGAGCCGTCACCGTGGCGCCCACGTCCAGAAAACCGTTTCGTCGCCAGGCCATGATCATGCCCATGCCCACACCTATCACCAGGGTGAAGGCAAGGCCCGCCCCCATCAGAAAGATAGTGTTCCAGAATCGATAAACCACCATCTCAAAAACCGGCTTCGAGGTGGCGAATGACCGGCCCCATTCCAGGGTAACCATGTTCTTGAGGTACAGCAGGTACTGTGTGTAAAGTGGTTTCTCCAGCCCGTAGGCCTGGCGAAGACGCGCCTGGGCAGCCTCATCCAGGGCCGGAGAAATAACCTGGGCCGTGGGATCACCCGGCAACATGCGAAAGATGAAAAACAGTATGGTCGCCACCGCAAAAAGGGTGATCAGGGTGTACAGAATGCGCCTGATAATAAACGATCGCAAATTTATATCTTTCGTATTCCGAGTTAGTTACGTACCGAACTGCGCCTCATTTTTTCACCACTGACTACATGACCGGCTCAGGCTTTGGGGTAAAGCAGCCTGCCCTTTCCATCCCATGAATACCCGGCCCCGGCCAGGATGTCTCGGGCCTTCTTCGGGTTCTCCGGAAACGATTTGACCGCCGGATTATGCCAGAACGAGTTGGCCGGCGCGATCACAGAGCCTCCGGTGTCGGCATACCCGCCCAAAACGGCCTGCATGATAAGATCCTGCGGGATTAAATGGGCCAGTGCTTTGCGGAACATGGGATCGTTCAAAGGGGGACGCGTTGTATGGTAACTCAGGGAATAGAACCCATGGTTGGGGTAGCCCTTGGCCACCACGTTCGGAACCTTCTTGAGATCCTCGAGTAGGCTGGGCTTGAGTACATAGCGGGTCCTATCGCATTCACCCTTCTCGATGGCAGCGGCCAGGGCATCATGGCTTCCGTAAACGACCCGGATGATGCCCTCACACTTGGGCGGGTGAAAGTGCTCCTTGAATGCCCCGACCTTGAGCTCACGGCCCTGGTCCCAGTGCTCGAACCTGAAAGGACCGCTTCCCACGGGTTTGTCGTTGGGAAAGTTGAGCGGATCATCCAGGTTGGCGACCTTGTCGGGGATATCCTGCCAGATGTGCTCGGGGATAAGGAACATTGCCCCCAACACATTGGATATGAAAGGTGCAAAAGGCTCCTTGAGCTTGAAACGGATCGTGCTCCCGCCTGTAATCTTCACGGACTCTATGTTGTCCAGGTTCTTTGCGTAGAAAGGCGCCTTCCATTGAGCGTGATAGTCAAAGCTGAAGACCACGTCTTCCGGAGTCACAGGTTTCCCGTCATGCCAGAGCATGTCCTTGCGCAGGGTCACGTCCACTGTGGTGGAATCCACCACCCTATAGCCCGTAGCGGCCCATGGCTTGGGCACACCGTCGGTGCCTATGCGAAAGAGCCGGTCATAGATCATGCGAAGGGCCATGAATTCATCGTGGCTCTTGATGTTCACCGGGTTCAAAGTCTTGAGGGGGTTGGTGATGCCTGTTCTCACATAGCCGTCACCCGCCACCACCTCCATGCTTAGGTCGGCCCAGAAGCTGCCTATCCCTTCGCCCATCATGGGGGTCAGATTGCCGATGCGATCAGACCGGTAGGCGTTCGTCATAAGGGGATAGGCAATTATGTTGTGGGCCTGTAGTTCGTGAATACGTTCCTGGGCCTCATGAACTATCCCCCTCCTTTCCTCCATATCCATGGTCTGCTTCTGGGCCTCGGCCAGGCGATCGATTCCGGGGTCGGACAGGCCGGTCCAATTGTATCCGCCTTTCCGGTACTGGCTGGAATGATGGCACTGATAAATAAAGACGTCAGGATCGATACGCAAAGGCGCACCTGAGAGCATGACGAACCACATATCATAGTCGTGATCGAGAAGCACCTTCTGGACGTTTTCATTGTAATCAATGGGATCCGGAATCACCTCCCATCCGATGGCCTTGAAGGCGCGGGCGCATGCCCGGGCCACCTCGGGCCTGACCGGGTCCATTGTGGCTGTGGCGGTGGTGATGCGCATGGGCGCCACAGGTGTGCCCGCCTTGGGATCGGCAAAAGCGAATCCGGGACCCATCAGCAAGCCGCCTCCAACTACCGCTCCCGTGGCCTTAATAAAGTCCCGCCGGTTCATTTTTTTCGCACTCATGATAACACTCCTCCCTTCGGCCGAACATGACCGCATAGATGTGAATCTCTTTTATCTTCCCACGCCTTTTCGCCCCGGGGCAACACGCCGTTCATATTCACCCGGGATCGCTGCTACCCGACGTACTCCAACATTTCCTCACAGCCCATACCGGCCAGGCCGAGCCTTTCCAGAGTTCTTCCTTGTACCTCATAGTCCGTATCATTGTAGATAGACGCGATTCGAACTATGCATTTGGTTGCGGGCGTCTTTACACCCACAGACTTTG
The DNA here is from genome assembly GCA_964413125.1 of uncultured Desulfobacterales bacterium. Lineage (GTDB taxonomy): Bacteria > Desulfobacterota > DSM-4660 > Desulfatiglandales > HGW-15 > JAIPEI01. The sequence goes on along the minus strand of CAYPSZ010000370.1, from coordinate 7,750 downwards.
CGAGACCCAAGAGCGGAACAAGTAGATACGGACAGTCCTCGCTCACATACCGGTCCCGCGGACTTTGGGGCCCGTCGTATCCGAATGAACTGTGGATGGGAGAACTCTGTGCGAAATCATAGATGTCTCCGGCCTCGAGGTTGTAGAAGATCCGTAGGACGCCCACGAACGGCAGGAGATCGACGCCCAGGGCCCCGGCCACGGCCAGACGCTCATCATCCACCGCCTGCTGGACCTTTGTCACTGATTCGGACATGCCCTCCCTGTAAAAGTAAAAAGCCCCTTTTCTGGACTCGGCAAGGCCCATGTTCAGCACGGCTGTGGCCGGATGCACGATCATGTTCACATTGGCAAGCCCTCCGGCCAGTACGTTTTTCAGAGGAAGGCATTCCAGGCCCAGCACATCGTTAAGGCGGCTGCGGATCTGGTCCAGGGCGACCGCAGGGAGAGAGGCAACCTCAAAACCCTTTTTTACGCCCAGAACGAACACCTCGCCGGGTCCCGTAACCCGGCATGCGTGCGGAATGCTGTTGGTTTCCACAAGTGTCGGCCGAACCCGGCTTCCGGCATCGCGAATCATGCGTTTTAGAACCAGAGATCCGAAGTTACCCGGGAGCAGGACCACCGTGTGCCTATCCTCCAGGTGTGGGAGAAGAAGGCTGAAGAGCGGCTCCTGGGCAAACGAAGGGACGATTACAAGGAGCAGGTCGGAGTAGCAGGCCGCCTCTTTCATGTCCGTTGTCAGTGCGGTCAGCGGAGCAAAACCGCTTTCAGCAGCCTCAATCTCTTGTCCGTTGCGGGTAATCCGCTCAACTGCCTGGATGCCCCCCCTCTCTCGAACCCCGTCCAAGCTGTCCGAGAAGTCCGGATGCTCGTACAAAAGGACCTGATGCCCCCTGGACGCAAGAGAAAAGGCCAAGGCATGGCCTCCATTGCCCGCCCCCAGCACAGCTATTTTGCCGCTCATTCGTAACCTCCTTGCCATAAATCGATTGTGTCAGAGAGCCCGGGCACCCATCTGCTTTCAGATCAATCAACTTCCATGCCAAGAGAAAAGGGGAAAGGGGGGGACAGGCTAACCGCCTGTTTATAAAGGAAAGAATGGATATGATTTATCCGAGCCCGACGTTTGGTACAAACTGATAAGACAGGATGAGTGTATAATCTCTAAACATTAACAGATGACATAGTAATTTTTTGCTTTAACTTTCAGGTATATAACATAACCGACTGCAATGTTGACATGTCAAGTATTTAAACACTCTATCGCGAAAGCTCCAACTCGTAGCGCCTGATCCTCTTGTACAGGGTGGCACGGCTGATCCCCAATAGAGCTGCTGCGCGGCTCACATTGGAACCGGTCTTTTGAAGGGTCTCCTGTATGGCCCTGCGCTCCGTCTCCTGGAGTATCGGCCCGGCTTGTGAAATCTTTGCCTGCCTGGAGGAGGCCAGGGGTCCGAAATGGCAGGGCTCGACCACAGGCCCCTCAACCAGGTTGACGGCCCGCTCCACCACGTTCTCCAATTCGCGTACGTTTCCGGGCCAGGAATGCCGGCTCAAGAACCGCCGGGCCTCGTTGGAGAACCGGATGCCCGGCTTTCTAAGCCTCCGGGAGCAGCTCCTCAGGATATTTCTTGCCAGGATTAATACATCCTCACCCCGGTCCCGCAGCGGGGGGATGGAAATCGGCAGGACATTCAACCGGTAGAATAGGTCCTCCCTGAACGAACCCTGATCCATCTTCCTTTCAAGGCCGGGTTGGCTTGCTGCAATAATGCGGATGTTCACCGATATGGGCTTGTGCCGGCCTATCCTGTAAACCTCTCCCGACTGGAGTGCACGAAGGAGTTTGACCTGCATGTCTGCCGGCATGTCTCCCACTTCATCCAGGAACACTGTCCCGCCGTCCGCCAGCTCCAGCTTGCCGGGTCGCCCACCCTTGGACGCCCCGGTGAAGGCACCGTCCACATAACCGAAAAGTTCGCTTTCCAGGAGTTCTCTGGGTATGGCCCCGCAGTTTATGGCCACAAAAGGCTGGGTCCTTCGGTCGCTCAGGTTGTGTATGGACTGGGAAAATAGTTCCTTCCCGGTTCCGGTCTCGCCCATCAGAAGGACATTGGAGCTGCCCGCCGCAGCCAGCATGGACACGCGCTTGGCCTCTTGAATGGCCGGGCTCATGCCCAGGATATCCTCAAAAGTGAAACGTGCCCGGGAGCCCGCCATTCTGTCGATGAGCCTGCGAATCCGATGGATTTCATCGAAAATGAAAATCATACCCTCCATTTGTCCCGGAGAGCTGTAGACCGGCTTGACCGTAACCATGAGGTGAATGTTTTTGTGCGGTCCCTTGACAAACATCTCGCGGTCCTTGTAACCGACCCCCATTCGCGGGAGATTCAGCCAGTCCGTGTCAGTCCCCAGGATCTCCTGGAGCCTGGCCCCTTGAAGCGGCTCCTCCCTTTTGAGGATCTCGATGCCGCGCCGGTTGATCTGGATAATAACGCCTTTTGCATCCACGGCCATGAGCCCGCTTTCCATGGATTCTATGATCCCGCTCATGACGTCGTTTCTAAGGGCCAGTTCATGGGAGGTCTTTGTAATGGTCATCTGCTGTTCTATGGCCCGTGCCGCTGTTATCACCATTCCCAAGGTGTGGGGATGGACCTGATCCGCGTCCCCCGATAAAGCGATCACTCCCATGAGTCCCCGGTCTTCCCCGAACACCGGAGATGCGGAGCAGGTCTTTTCCCTGCCCCGCCGGCTGAAGTGCTCCTCTGCGGTGATCTGGACCGGGCGCCGCTCATGAACGGCCAGGCTGATGGCACTGGTACCCACCTCCTTTTCCGTCCAGCATGAGCCGGGCACACAGTCGACCCCCATGAGTTCCTCCATGCTTTCCGCGTCCGCATGGATATCAAGCAGATAGCCGTCCCGGTCCACCACCCCTCCGATAAAACCAAGACCCGTTACAAAACGCTGGAGTTCCTTCATGTGATAGGAGGCCACAGCCAGGTAATCACGATTGATCATCCTGCGCTGCTCGAGTTCCCCGGGACCCAGGCAGGCCCGGCCCTGAAGCCTGACCCTCATAGGATCAATACCATAACTCCTGGCCCGTTCATGGGATTCGCGAACATCCTGACGCAGCCAAAGGCTTCCTTCTTGCGCGTTATTGGACATAATAATTTCCCTTATCATAGGAAACCTGATTCTCTATTATCTAATTGCGACACTTTATTACTCCGTGTTCAATATTTTCCCTGTCACCCTGACCTTGAGGTCTTCAAGAAGTCATGGATGCAAGTCCATTGGAATGGGAATCTCTTCGATTGTTGTAAGCCTTACCATTTCGGAACAGGTTATAACTGTTGGAGAAGCTGTCCTGAATCGTTCGGGATATGCGCGTGGTCAAGATGCCGTAGGCATCCAGAAAATATTCCTCCACAATACGTTCCTCCATCAGGAGGGGTGTCTTTTCGATAAGACCCACATCATCGGAGGAAAGTGGTTTTCCGTCGGTGTTGATACCTCTGTCATAGGGAAACAGCACTTTGTTCCAGTAGACCGTCTCTCCTGCAGGCAACCCGGTTTTCGGATCGATCTCCTCGCACTCCAGGTATTGAAAGCGCCCAATATTGTGGCGCGGGTCATAAGGTGGACGGGTCACGGTTTGGATCCTCCCGGGCGCCGGCAGAGGTCGCCCTTTCTCGAAAATCACGTCCACATACTCGCTACCGTCTTCTCGTACACGAACGACGCCGAAATGACTGTTAAGCCGGTCGGTGACCTCCAGATCCGGGGTGTCGGCCTGGATGGCAGCACCAATGGCCACGGCGGCGAAAGGGTATAATCCCTGGTGGATCTTTGCCCGGCCGAAGCGTTCCCTCAAAAGCTTGGGTATTGCGGCCAATAGCCCGCCTCCCCCCACGAGCACGATCCGGTCGGCATCTCTCCCGCGACCTTTGGCCTCGGTGATCACCCGTTCCACCAAATCTACGGTTCTGTCCACCAGAGGCCTTATTACTTCGTGGAATTCGCGTATGGGAATGGAAACCGTTCCATGCGGCGTATCCACATGAAGTTTCTGGGTGTACGGCCCTATGGCCTCCTTAACCTCCCGCACCGTTTGAAGAATCTCGATCCGCTCCCGGCCTTCGAAACAACGGCCTGCTTTTTGCTCGACCAAGCCCAGGAGGGCCTCGTCAAAGTCATCCCCGCCCAGCCGGCTTATCCCCCGAGTCACGAGAGGATCATACCTGTCTCTTTGGATAGAGAGCATGGTGGCGTCGAAGGTGCCGCCGCCAAGATCGTAAATTACCACATCGGCCTCGACCCGTTCCCAACGTTTGTACCGTTCGCGAACGAACTGAATGCCCGCCGCTGTTGGTTCATCCAGGATGCGGGTCACATCGAATCCGGCCCGGCGGAAACTGTTTAGGGTGACGTAGCGCTGAGAACTGGAAGCATTGGCCGGCACGGTGATGACTGCTGCCATACGCGTCTCCTCGATGTCCAAGGCTCGCAACACCGCCCTGCGCACTGCGCACAGGAATTCGGTCAAGAGGTCCTCGACCGAAAGACACAATCCCGCCTGCTCGATCGTTTGGCCTTCATGCCAATGCTGCAAGAGCCTTTTGATGGAAGGCAAGAACCACGCCCCAGCATCAAAGCGTTCAATGAAGCACCGGACAGCGGCCGGACCATAGAACCGCTGCTCCCCTGATATCGCGATACACGACTGGGCGTAGTCAGAATCCAGAGTTTCCCCCTCATAATCGAAAGGAAGGGCAAGAACAGGGTAGTTGCCCGAATCGGCCAGGGCCACAATGGTGTGGGTGGTTCCGAAATCAACCCCGATACGGACGACTCCGTTTTTTTTCCTGATTTTCGGTGTCATGGCTTATTTTACCTCTACAGACTTACGAATGTAAATTGTATCGCCGCCCCACACCGGCTTCATCGGTTTCATCAAGCCACCTCGGATTAAAGGGAGTGCAGAGTTTAACATTCAGAGTGTTTTCCTCGGTTTCGAGGAACTGATTATATCGGATGTCTCTCTCTCACCAGTGTGCAGGATATCGCCTTTTTAGCTGGGTGGACGGTGGGAAGAGCACCAAAGGGTGCTGTCCTTATAAGTAACATTTGGGCATTCGTTCTGCAACTTCAAAAATGATGATACAGATATTCGGAAGGAGGTGCCATGGGCTTCTTCCGTCCCGTGTTATTTCCGATGTGGCAGGCACGGAGCTCCCACTGGAAAGCAAAGAAGGTTTCATACGGCAGATCCCGGGGTGGCGTGAGTTTGTCCACCATGTTCACGAATCAAACGACGGATTTCGCAAGCTGCCTGGAGGGAGGGTTTCGGTTGAAAAACAGCCAGGCGACGGGGGATACAAGCGGTGGGCGGGAAAAATGAAGCTCTTCCCGGTTAAAGTGGGGATCACACAGTCTTCAAAAGGACAAGGCAAATCCTTGGAAACGGCGATGAGCTGAGGCCAAAAGATTTGTAACCGTGCTCAAGTGACTTCTGCTTGCCTTGCTTCACAGTTTAGCCTCCCCGATAGTGACGATCCCCAGGTGGCCGTCCACGGTGATGAAGTCCCCTGTCTTTATCCGGTTCACCGCCTCAGGGACTCCTGTGACGCAGGGAATGCCGTATTCCCTTGCGATGATTGCACCGTGTATGAGCATGCCCCCCCTTCTCTCCACGATCCCCGCCGCAAGGGGGACCACGAAAGTCATTCCGGGGTCCACAGCATCACAGACAAGGATCTCGCCCTCTTGAAAACTGAAAAGGTCTGAGGAATCGAGCACGACCCTGGCCTTTCCCACTGCGATTCCTTCACCGGCGGGCTGGCCTAAAATCTGCCGTGCCTTGAGAGAAAACTCTCTTTTGCCGGCCGGCCGGTGCTTCGCCTGTTCCTTTTTTTCGGAGGACCTCTCACTTTGTAATTCCCTTAACAGGACATCGTATTGTGACACCTGCTTTTCCATTGCAGGGTTTTCGCGGAGACGACGGCGGCCTTCTTCCACCGCAGCCAGCACCTGACCCTCGATCTTTCCCAGGTAGATGTTGTCATCGTCACGCAGCCGATAGCTTGCCCTGCCCAGATCCAGGAGTTCTAGGGCATAAGGCTTCTGGTCCTCATCAAAACGAGCCAGGAAACGTTCTTCCAGTTCTCTTGGATCTGCGGCAGTTGCGGAGGCCGCTTTCTCCGGACTGGAGGCCATTTGGAGAACCAGCTTGAGAAGCCTGTTACGATCCTGCCCCAGTCGCCCCTTTTCCCATGCCAGATCTCCGAACTGACCCAGAATCCTCTCCAGCGCTTCTTTTACCTCCGGCCTGCAGTCATCCCCTCTATCTTCCAGGATGCAGGACTTGTTGCTCGGGTCCCTCCGGATCAAAGCGGCCAATTCTTCAAGCATCTCATTTCTCCGGATGCTCACCATGCCGGAGCCTCTCAACAGGGTCGTGAACAGGAAGGGATCTTGCGGTTTCATAATGTCATTGTAGATTCTCCCGAACAACCTCATGCCGTGGGCGAAGGGAATACAGTCCCGCCTGTAAACCTCCAGCCACTCCTTGTGTCTTTCTCTTCGCCTGCGGATCTCCCGGGCAAGATCAGAATCCGAGAGTTTAGAGAGATCCACGATAGCCATCTCATGGGCCTCTTTTTCCATTTGGGGTAAGAGTTCCTTTTCGATCCTTTTTCGAAGACCCTTTAGATTGTCAAAACTCCTGTGAAGACTGAGATACCAGGGCCGCTGGTCCTCGCTGGATTCTGTTCGACTTGTAATGGGCCGGGCCTGAAGGGTATGGAGCACGTCTTTCAAAAAGGTCCATTCAGCATCCTGAGGGGAACCGAACAAACTCTCCGCCTTCATGGCAAGCTGGTACACTTCTTCCACTTCATTATCCCTTAAGGGGGCTCGATCGCGCATCTCATGCGGCAGACTCTCAAGGCGGACACCCTCAGGTCCGGGCGTCAGGATCTTTTCTCTTTGGACCGGTCGATGGGACAGGATCTTCCCGCTGCTCCTGTCGAGAAGCCATCGATCGGGCTCAACGGTTCCGTCAACAAGACCCTGGTTGAGACCGTAGACGGCCTCCAGGACTGTCTGGTTTTCGTGGACAGGGCTCACGCTGAAAACGACCCCTGATCTTTCACCGAAAACCATTTCTTGAATCACGACAGCCATGGTACTCTTGTCAACATCGAGACCCAACTCCTGACGGTAAAGAAGGGCTCGGTCGGACCACAGTGAGGCCCACACGAGCCTGATATGCTCCAGAATGGATTGCAGTCCCTGGATATTTACAAAGGAATCATGAAGGCCCGCAAAGGATGTTCTGGAGGAATCTTCACCAGGCGCCGAAGACCTGATGGAAGACGGCCGGCCGGAAAACCTGAGGGCAAGGGGAGCCGTTATTTTTTCCTGAAGTTCGCTCGGAAGAGGTGTCTTTGCAAACATGTTTCGAATGCGAAGGGACGAATCCCAGATCTCCTCCCATCGCATCTTATCAAATGGCTTGCGGTAGAGCTCCATGCGCATCAGATCCCTCAGCCCGGTCGATGAGACGTATTCCTGATAGGCCTCTGTGGTTATGCAAAGCGCCTCAGGGACATGCATGCCTTGTCTTTCCATCAAGGCCAGGGCGAAACCCTTGCCGCCGACCCTGGACCGGTCCTCCGGGGTAATCTCACGAAGAGTCAAAGTCAAATTCATTTTCAGGTATGAACCTCCGGCA
>CAYPSZ010000369.1:0-4251 GCA_964413125.1 uncultured Desulfobacterales bacterium | reverse complement strand
GATCCTCAGGATGCGGCCCTTGTGGTCCAGTATCCTGGATGCGGCGTTGGCTGCGTAGCACTCGGCGGTGATGCGCTTGTTCCAGTCGTGGTAAGGAGCTGCCCCGTCCTGGACCTCTATGGCCTCCAGCCATGGGTTTTCACGAGGAGGCTGGTAAAAATGGCCGTGAATGCATATAAATCGTTTCATTTCACCTCTTACTTCGTCCCGCTCAAAATGGTCCTATGAAAGGTTCCTTCCATTTTTTCTTGCAGCATGTCCCCATAAAGCTCCTCGTATTGCCCGGCGGACCGGTCCCAGGAGAAGTCCTCGGCCATTCCCGCCTTGCGGAGCTCCTGCCACCGGTCGCGATGCTCAAAAAGAGTCACAGCCTGCCTGAGGGCATCAAGCAGAGCCTCCGGGTCGGCCTCCAAGAACTTGAACCCGTTTCCGGTTCGGGTTCCGGCATCATAAGCCGCCACCGTGTCTTCCAGCCCTCCGGTGGCCCTGACCACCGGCACTGTGCCGTACTTCATGGCGTACATCTGTGTGAGACCGCACGGCTCGTAACGGGAGGGAACCAACAGGATGTCCGCTCCGGCCATGATACGGTGGGCCAGGGGTTCGTCAAAACCTATGTGCAGCGCCATTTGATCAACATGCAGCGCCCGGGCGGCCCTTAGGTCCTCCTCAATGCGCCGGTCTCCTGTCCCGAGAATCACCAGACACACATCCATGGAAAACAAATCCTCCAGGATACCCGCCACCAGATCGATTCCCTTCTGGGAGTCCAGCCTGGAGACCAAGCCTATCAGCGGCCTGTCCTCCAGCTCTGGGTCAAGCCCCGTCTCCTGAATCAAGGCCTTTTTGCACCGAGCCTTGCCTGCCATGCCGGTCGGACCGTATGGGGCGGGAAGGAACTCATCCGTCTCGGGGTTCCATCTCTTATAATCCGCGCCGTTCAGGACACCCAAGAGGGAGGCCCGGCGCGCCCGGATCACGCCTTCCATACCCATACCGAATTCCGGGGTCATTATCTCCCGTGCATAGTTGGGGCTTACCGTGGTTATGGCGTCTGCATATACTATCCCAGCCTTGAGCAGGCTTATCCCGCCCCAGTATTCCATCCCTTCCGGGTGGAAATATCTTCCGGCGTCCAGGCCGGTAACAGGCATCTTGGCCGCGGGGAACAAACCCTGATAGCCCAGGTTGTGAATGGTAAACACACTTTTTGCGGTGGACGACATGTCCTTCATCAATGGGGGAATCAGACCGGTCTGCCAGTCATGACAGTGGATGATATCCGGTTCATATCCCGTCAAGCTGCAGGTCTCAAGGGCGGCGCGGGAGAAGAAGACGAACCGCTCCAAGTTGTCGTAATAGTCTCCAAAGGAGGTGCTGTAAAGGTTCGGCCTTTCATAGAGGTCCTCCCTCGCAACCGCGTACACAGGGACTCCTCCATCCGTGCGGGTCTCGAGAATGTCGGCCGTTAAGAATTCCCCTCCAAGGGGGACCTTGACGCCCTTCACCGCCGTTCGAAGGTCCCGGGTGGTCTCCAGCATGGCGCCATAGCAAGGCACGCACGCTCGTATCTCAATGCCCCGGCGCCGCAAGGCGTCGGGAAGGGCGCCGGCCACGTCCGCCAGTCCACCTGTCTTGGCAAAGGGCACCATCTCGCCGGCAACGAAAAAGACCTTCACGATTCGCTCCATTACCGTGATTGAGGTTTATGAGTTGTCTTGATCAACGGCCTGCAGCAGCTCGTTGCTGATTTCCGGAATGGAAAAAACCACCCGGTTCCAGGAAGGTATGAGTGAGCTCTCATGGGGGCCCTTAATCTGCTCCCAAGCAGTCCACAGGAACCCCCGGAAATAACGCACGGTCAACTCCTCCTGGTAACGGTCGTAGTTGAGCCCGTTGATCTCTGCGTCGTCACTGTACCTCTTGATGAAATCAAGGCTGCGATTGTAGTAAGTGTGCAGGACCATGTCCACGAATGCATCGTCCAAGGGGAAGCCGTTGGATCGAACGTGATTCAGGTAGAACTTGGCTATGTCCACCACCATTCTGTGAAGACCCCGGCCCGCATCTTCAGGCGATATGTCCTGATGCTTATGCTCGTAGTTGGGCGCTAGGTCGATCTGAGCTATTTTCCGCGGCATCACCCTCTGGTATGCCTCTGATAAGGTGCTCACCTCAAGTCCCCAGTCATATGCAATATTGATGCCCCGGGCCATCCGAGCGGAGAAGCTGAACTCTCCCGCCAGCGGATACTTGAAAGAACGGTGATACCCGAAAAAAGCGCCCAGATCATTGTATCCCCGGTTGTACATGAGGGCCTGAAGCGTATCCACGAGGGGGGTCACGAAAAGCCGGGTGACACGGCCCTTCATTGCCAGTTCCTCCGGCGAGATCCGGGCGTAATAGCCCTTGCAGAATTCGTAGTCGTTATGGGGGTTGGCCACAGGCTCTATCAGCCGGCCAAGGAGCACCCGGTCGTATGTGACAATGTCGCAGTCGTGCAGGGCCACCACTTCGCAGTCCTCCCGGGCCAGGATATAGCCCAGCGCCACCCAAACGGACTGCCCCTTTCCCTGCACCCCGGTGGGGATCTCGCGTTCCCGGATCTTTCCGAGGACGTCCTGTATGCGGGGACCGTCCACCCATACGATCTTGACCTCGCGATCGTCATTGCGAAGTCTTCCGAAGTAATCCACCGCCCTTTTGAAACGTTCCCGGTCTTGAGCGCCTCCAAGCGCCACAATCACGGTCTTGAGGTATTTTGTCTTGCTTATCTCGTCAAGGATTCGATCAAGCACTTCCGGTGTCTCGATCTCGGAAAACAGTGACGGAAGCATAAGGGCCATGGATGCATGCCGGCTCCATTCTTCCAGACGCTCTTCCAGGGAGGCCAGATAGGTCTCCCGGTCAAAGGCTTCGTGAAGTGCATGGAGCGTCGTGATTACGCCACCCTGATGAAAGTCGGCCATGGTGTACCCTCCCTCTTATGGGCGGTCAGCGCCCCGATCCCGCTCTTAAGCCCCAAGGGGATTGACCGCCGGTTCTATGATCCCGACCCCCATGGCCGCAAGAGGGTTCCAAATGGAATCCGGTATTTCTATGGAAATCCAAACGCCAAGGGGACGTTTCGCCGACCTTGGGCACCGGGACCAAATTATGAGTTCCACGAACGTAGATCTTACGGCACCCATCTTACCAGTACGCAGGGGATGGAACCAGAGGAAAAAGGGGGGGTGCCGCAGGCGGGTCCACCACGTGGATCGGCTTGCGGGTCAATGCGTGGCTAGAGGGAAAGAGGGGGAGCTGAAGAAAATGGGGTGAGGGAAAGCAGATGCTGTCAGGCATCCCGGTTGAGTCGTTCTTGCATGCTGATTCGCCGCATCCCTCACCCCCGCTATCATCACCGTGTCAGGCCGGCATTACGCGCAACCGCACCCCTTGCCGGACCCGCAACAGAAAGGGTTATCAGAGGGTCACTTGATCCTTTATCTTCTCAAAAGTCTTCCGGCCTATGCCCTTCACTTCCATAAGCTGCTCGAGCGATTGAAAAGGCCCTGACTCATCCCGATACTGAACAATGGATTCGGCTATGGCAGGCCCGATGAACTTCACCTCGGTGAGCTGTTCCACGGTTGCCTCGTTGATATTGACCTTGCCGGATTCTTCCGCATGAAGCGCAGGTGCTGTCAAAAGGGTCAAGGCCAGAACCAGGCAGTACATCGCAGGTTTCATAAGTGATTTCATAACAACCTCCTGTAGTGGCGCTCAGTAATGAGCAGCCGTTCATGAAAGTGCTCACGGATGTCTGTTAAGAACGTTTCAACCGGGATGAACAACCGTATTATATATCAAGATGCATGCTATTAAAACCAAAAAAGGGTCTTGAAAACCGGGACGATAACTTCATGAATTAATTATGTCGTAATTTTAGTGCCTTACTCTTAAAAGTCTGTCAGAAAAAAACAAGATGTTTGGACGCCAGGCAGTCAATACGGTGATGATTTTGATCCTGTATCGAGGTTGGTGGCATAGGAGGCCGAGGGTTCCGGAGCGGAGGGAGGGGAGGAATCCCCGGTCTCGGGAGCCGACTCCGACACTGTTGGGTTGCGGGCAATGGCCCGGCTTGGGTTCGTTGGGTTCGTTAGGTTCGTTTAGATCGTTGGGATCGTTGGGTTCGTTGGGTTCGTTGGGTTCGTTGGGTTCGTTTAGATCGTTGGGATCGTTAAGTTCGTTGGGTTCGTTCAGATCGTT
>CAYPSZ010000368.1:0-2101 GCA_964413125.1 uncultured Desulfobacterales bacterium | reverse complement strand
TACAGGGAATGCAGCGATCCGATCTCCGGGTCTTCAACGGGGACCTCCCGCAGGGATCGAAAAAACCTTTCATAGTTGGGTATAACATCATCCTTAAGGGCTTTGTACACTTCCTCATCGCTTCTGTAGTTTTCGCCGGTAACCGCGGCATAGCGTTCGAGGGCCCGGGCCTCCATGGGTGCCAGGGACAGGATTTCCTGATTAACGTAATTTACCAGTAATAGTGCCTTTTCATGCCTCTGAGTAGCACAGGAGGACACCATTAAAATGAGACCGCCCATGAATAGGAGGCATAAAGGAAGGGGAAAGCGGCCTGGTTTGCATCTATTGGGTAGAGGTGGAGTAATCATAACCGTCTCCTCGGACCACGGCAAAAGGAAGTCTTGCTTTTGCAACGGGTGTCTGCTACGAGATCGGGTTATCTTGCCCGGCTCGTCAATACGAAAATTTTTTTACAACAGGGACAGGTAAAATGCAACAGCAAACCCGGTTACCCCGGCCGTCCGGGAGGCTTTTGATTCTCGGCTTTATTCGACCTTTTCCGGGCCATGTTGTGTTTCTTATCCTTTTGTGCTGGTTTTTCTGGCACGCATGCCCGCCGCCGGCCCGCTCGGCGGACCGCCCTTTCAACCGGTCGGCCAACTGGGGCGGCACCGGGCTCATGGAGATACCCAATGCCCGCATTATGGAGGACGGCGTCATAAGGGCCGGGATCACCCAGGCCCTGCCCTACCGGTGGTACGCCCTGGGTATGGGGGTCCTGCCGGGACTGGAGCTCAGCGGCCGCCTGACGCAGCTCACCAATGTGCCCGTCACCACAATGATCGGGTACGGCAGTTACAAAGACAAGGCCTTTGATATCAAGTACCAGATCCTTCCGGAATCACGCTGGTTCCCGGCCCTGGCGGTGGGACTTCAGGATTTTCACGGCACAAAGTTGTTCGCCGCCCAGTATCTTGTCATGAGCCGCCAGATCTACCCCTTTGACTTCACCGTAGGAATCGGCAGGCAACGCCTGGCCGGGCTCAGCATGCCCTTGTCCAAGAAAATCTCCCTTCTTGAGGATGTGGGGCTGTTCGCTGGTGTCCAGGTGGCGCTTCACAACCGGCTGCACTTCATGGCCGAGTACAATCCCATCGAGTATCAGGATGATATCCGGGCCCCGGGCCGCGCTCTCCCCGAAGGAGCGTCCCTGCCCGTCAATGTAGGGCTTAGGGCGGAGATACTGCCGGGCATGGACCTGGGATTGTCCTACCAGCGGGGCGACACCCTCGGCTTGAGCCTTCATGTGCAGACTCTGCTGGGAAAGCCCGTCCTCTCCAGGGATCCGGACCCGCCCCTACAGGTGCCTGTAAATCGCAAGCCGTTTGCGGAGCGGGACTATAAGGAGATGACCCTGGAGATTTCCAATGCGATCAGCGAGGCCGGATTCTCCAAAGTATCGGTGTTTACGGACGGAGAGACCCTGCTGGCAGAATTCCAAAACAATAAATACCGCTCCGAGACCAAGGCGGTGGGCCGGGTGCTTCGCATTCTGCTGTTTCACTCCCCTGAAGACGCCAAGATGCTTAAGGTGGTCGCCAAGCGTCGCGGCATGGCCGTGTTGGAGGTCTCGGTTGAGCCTGAACACCTGCAGAAATATCTTTTCGGGGAGATTTCGGATCGAATCTTCAGGAAACTGATAACCGTCAAATTCGGGGATGCAGGGAAAAGCGCGGAATGGGGGTTTGAGGGAACCGAGGCTCCCAGGGAGCTTGACTACAATGTGGGCGTGAAGCCCGACTTTCAGACATATCTCAACGACCCTTCCGGCTTTTTCAAGTTCAGGCCCGGCATCAAACCTTATATTTCCGCCGGTGCTTGGCCCGGAGGTTTGATGCACGCCCGTTTGGACCTCCCTTTTTACTCCAATATCGAGTCAAGTAACAGGCCTTTACCCGGTGCTTTGCGCAGTGATTCATGGCTTTACCTGGACCGGGACTACACCTTTGAAAGGGCCCTTGTGGATCAGGTTTTCCGCTTTAGTGACCGTACGTTTGCCCGCGTCACAACCGGGCTGTTCGAACATATGTATGCAGGGATTGGGGGTGAGGTACTTACT
>CAYPSZ010000367.1:0-7218 GCA_964413125.1 uncultured Desulfobacterales bacterium | reverse complement strand
TTCCTTGATCTTGCGAAAAATATCTCATTTCTGGATTGGAAACTTGCCAGTGCCCGAAAAGCGTTTCTGGATGGGCACTCTCTAAGCAATCCAGCCTATGCAGTCCGGGCGGCGTCTGCATGGTTTCGGGGCACCGCACTCGTCGGGCCGGAATCCAATTGCAAGGTTCCTCGAAATGTGTGCCGCCAGGCACAGACGGTCCTTCTCCCCGGATAGTTCTCCCTGGTCTCTTTTTCCTTGTCATCAAAAGTCGTTTCCGTATACTGACACAATGAGGCATGTCGTGGCAACAGGTATCTGGTTCTTGAGCCCAAGGAGGTCTATTCCCGGCTTTATGCCCCACTGACCTCAGGTAGAAGCACATGAAATCAACACCTGCTCGAGATGAGCTGTTCAGATGGGCGGATCAGATTCCCCAACCCTTATGGAACGACTTGGGGAAACGGCCTCCTCAACAGTCGGCTGAGGCGGTGGGCGCTGCGTGGGACGGAAACGCCTTCAAGCTTCCTCTTATCGGGACGGACTATACCGTCACTCCTTCTGATCAGCGAATCACAAAGTCCCATGACCCGGAGCATCGGGTGGCATATCAAACCGGTGTGGTATTACTCACCACCTTGGCTGTCTCCAGCGGTGTGCCTCCAAGCGGTCGCATGGCTGTGCCTCAGGAACTCCCGGGAGGACGTATGTTTTTCACCGGGGCCCATGCACCGGCCACCCCCCCTCTGGAGAGGGCGTTTTCAAGCGATCCCGACCGGCTGATCGCCCGTGCCCTTAAACTCGGTGGTGAGATGATCCAGGGTGCCGATGTCGCTGTTCTTATCCCGGGTTTGCCGTATTTACCATTGTATGTGTTGCTCTGGGAAGGTGATAACGAGTCTCCCGCCAGGGCGGTCATTGGAATTGATGACAGGGCCCTGTTTCACCTGGACCTGGCGGGTGTCTTCGCCCTAACCAATATCCTTGTGCACAGGCTATGCAACGATTCGACATAACCACTTGGTTTTCAAGGGAAATCGGTTACCGGACAAGGCACTCCTCGACCCATGGGGCGGCCAGGGCCTGGAAGCGGAGAAGATCTGCGTGGTCAAAGGCGGGGTTTTCATCACCAAAGAACTCGGGATGAAGTATCTGTGCAGGGTGAAACCGCTGCAGCACATAGCGTTTTGCTCCTTGGACGAGCTTGGCTATGGTTTCTACTATATGGTCGCTCACCAGGGGACGGACGCAGGTGGTGCGGAACTCGTAGGCTTGAGAGTGATCCATCAGCAATTGAATGCTGGTGAGGATCTCAGAGGGCGTGCATGCCCCCCCGGCGAGGAGGCCGTAGTGCAGAGGCGAGGTCTTGAGATCCATAGCCACGTAATCCACAAGGCCCCGTTCCAGCAAACCCTTGAGCGCCGCCGGCCGGCTCCCGTTTGTGTCCAGCTTTACGGGATAGCCCATCTCCCGGATCCTCTCGCACACTGCTCCGAGGTCCGGGCTGAGCGTGGGTTCCCCGCCTGATACAACCACGGCGTCCAGGAAACCGCGACGCCTCTTCAAGAAGTCAAAGACATACTCCTTGCTCAGGTGTTTCCCGCATGAAGGATAAGGCCGGACCAGTTCCGGATTGTGGCAGTAAGGGCAATCGAAGTTGCAGCCGGCCAGAAAGAGCACGCAGCTCATCTTTCCCGGATAATCGATGAAAGATTGTTTCTGTAGGCCTCCGATAACCAAGATCCTACTCCCCGCCCATCACGGCATGGACAGGTACCGGAGAATCTGAGCCCGGGGATTCCACCCCGGCCATATACTCGCTGTCCACGTGATAAGTTTTTCTCATCTCAAACTCGGCCCGCTTGCCGTCGTTCCACTGCTTAATCGGCCGCAAATATCCCACCACCCTGGAGTACACCTCCGTCTCCAGGCCGCATTTAGAGCATGTAGACTGTTCACCGCTGAGATACCCGTGGGCCGGACACACACTGAAGGTGGGTGTAAGGGTGAAGTATGGAAGCCGGAATCGGGTGACGATCTTCTGAAGCAGCCCCTTTATCACCCCTGTTTCCGAGACCTGCTCTCCCAAGAAAACATGAAGCACGGTCCCGCCGGTGTATCTGGACTGGAGCTCATCCTGGAGCATGAGGGTCTCGAAGAGATCATCAGTATAATTCACGGGCAGTTGGGTGGAATTGGTGTAAAAGGGGGGCGCCCCTTTTCTAAACTCCGGCTCATTGGCGCTCAGAATGTCTGGAAACCGCTCCTTGTCAAGCAGCGCCAGGCGGTAGGAGGTTCCCTCGGCCGGAGTGGCCTCCAGGTTATATATGTCACCGGTCTTCTCCTGAAACCGGGCTATGGTGTCCCGAATGAAATCCATCACACGGAGACCGAAGGAGCGCCCTTCAGGCCCGCCGATGTCCTCACCCATAAAGTTCATGCAGGCCTCGTTCATGCCTATGATACCTATGGTGGAGAAATGATTGGTCCAGTACTGGCCGGTCCCTTCCCTGACTTCTCTGAGATAGAAGCGGGAGTATGGGTAGAGGTTCTTCTCAGTGAACGATTCGAGGACCTTTCGCTTGATGGAGAGGCTGTCCGCGGCAAGGGCTATAAGCCGCTCGAGCCTTATGAAGAAGTCCTGCTCGTCCCGGGCCATATAGCCTATACGCGGGAGGTTCAGGGTAACAACGCCGATGGACCCTGTTAGGGGATTGGCTCCGAAGAGCCCTCCTCCCCGTTTCAGCAACTCGCGGTTATCGAGTCTCAGCCGACAGCACATGGAGCGCGCATCCTCTGGAGACATGTCCGAGTTAACGAAGTTGGAAAAATAAGGAGTGCCGTACTTTCCGGTCATCCGCCATATCATATCCAGATTCGGGTTGTCCCAGTCAAAATCCTTAGTAATGTTGTAGGTGGGGATGGGAAAAGTGAAAACCCGGCCCCGGGCGTCACCCTCCATCATAACTTCGGCAAACGCCCGGTTGATCAGATTCATTTCATGCTGGTAATCTGAATATTTCTCGTCCATGGGGACGCCGCCGATGATTACAGGATGATCCCTCAGGGTGGACGGCACGTTCAGGTCCAAAGTGATGTTGGTAAAGGGGGTCTGGAACCCCACACGTGTCGGGATGTTGATGTTGAACACGAACTCCTGCAGACACTGCTTGACCTCACGGTAACCGAGCCCGTCATAACGGACAAATGGGGCCAGCAGCGTGTCAAAGCTGCTCACGGCCTGAGCTCCGGCGGCCTCGCCCTGCAGGGTGTAGAAAAAGTTAACGAGCTGCCCCAAAGCGGAACGAAAATGCCTGGGAGGACCGCTTTCCACTTTGCCTTCCACGCCCCGAAACCCCTGCAGGAGGAGGTCTTTCAGGTCCCAGCCCACACAGTAAATGGAGAGCAGGCTCAGGTCATGGATGTGAAAGTCACCGTTCTTGTGAGCCTCACGGACCTCCGGCGGGTAGATCCGGTTGAGCCAGTACTCGGAAGTCACGTCCGCGGAAATATAATTGTTCAGACCCTGCAGTGAATAGCACATGTTACTGTTTTCGTTTATTTTCCAGTCAAGTTTTCGAATATAGTTCTCCACCAGGTCAACGCTGGCTTTGGTGGCGATGGCCCTTATCTGAGCATGCTGCTCCCGGTAGAGGATGTAAGCCTTGGCGGTCTTGTAGAAAGGGGAGTCAAGAAGTACACGCTCCACAATATCCTGCACTTCTTCCACCTCAGGCACGGGATTAAGCCGGAGCTCATGGGCCAGGGTGAGGACACGCAATGTGAGCTTGCGGGCCTCACGCTCATCAAATTCACCCGTGGCATTGCCGGCACGGGCAATGGCTGCTGTAATTTTGGTGGAGTCGAACTCCACCACCCTTCCATCGCGCTTCTTGATTTGCTCGAACATCTGCGCTCCTCATCCGATTAAACAGGTAGTTAATGTAGTTAATAAATTTATAAAACGAAAGATAAACAGGGCCGCACGGACCATCGGGTTTGAAAGAGGCGGGGTCGGTCACCCCACTGATCACCTTATGGACGAGTCAAAGATTCGCACAATATATGGGGCTCGTCAAGAAAAAAAATGCTATATGTAGTAAACTCGAAAAGTCCTGCCATGGAAAAGGGTTGAAGCATCCTGCCCCATGGAAACCTATCAGTCCGGCCGATATGCTCCGGGAAAAGGGATGGTCCGCACATACAAGAGACCCCGCTCAAGATGACGCCTCACAACTTGAGATTCGTTTGAGATGCACCTGTAATGCCATAACAGCGGCCGGCGTCACTCCGGAGATACGCGAGGCCTGTCCCAGGGAAACAGGCCGCACCTGAGACAGCTTTTCCCTTACCTCGTTGGACAGACCGTGAACGTGGGAGTAGTCCATGGATGCGGGAATCCATTGCTTTTCAATTCCGGCCAGACGCTCCACCTGTCGTTCCTGCCTGTCGATGTATCCCTGGTATTTGACTCGCACTTCCACCTCCTCGTATATGGAGGGGTCGGTTTCAACCAAATCAGGATCAAACAGACGCAATGACGGAAAAGAGATCTCGCTCCTCCTGAGAAGCTGGGCCAGTGAGGTCGGATTCTTGATAGGAGATGATCCCAGTTCCCGAAGCCTGTCACCAATCCCCGGCTCCGGTCGCAATATCACTCGTTCCAGGCGACCCAGAAGTTTTTCAATTGCCTCCCGTTTTCGACAAAAAGCACGGTACACATTTTCCTTGACCAGACCCAGACGATACCCCATATCCCGCAGGCGCAGGTCGGCGTTGTCCTCCCGCAACAGAAGTCTGTATTCGGCGCGGGACGTGAACATGCGGTAGGGCTCGGAGGTCCCCCGGGTGACCAGGTCATCGATCAGCACTCCTGTATAAGCCTGAGATCGCTTGAGAATCAGGGGGTTCTCCCCCCTGATTTTGAGGGCGGCGTTTATCCCTGCCAGAAGACCCTGGGCAGCTGCTTCTTCATAGCCGCTTGTCCCATTGATCTGGCCCGCGTGAAACAGCCCCTTCACCAGCTTGGTCTCCTGAGTCGGCTTCAACTGGAGGGGGTTCACGTAGTCATATTCAATAGCATAGCCTGGTCTTAAAATCTGTGCAGCTTCCAGACCCGGAACCGCCCTGACCATTCGGGTCTGCACATCCACAGGCAGGCTTGTTGCCAAGCCGTTGGGGTATACCTCTTCCGTGTCCAAACCCTCCGGTTCCAGAAAGATTTGATGCCTTGGCTTTTCGGGGAAACGGACTACCTTGTCCTCGATGGACGGGCAATACCTGGCCCCTGTTCCCTCTATGACCCCGCTATAGAGCGGGGAGCGTTCCAGCCCGGACCGGATCGCCTCGTGGCAGGACTCGTTCGTGTAAGTTATATGGCATGGCACCTGCGGGAGAGACAGCGCTTCGGTTTCAAAGGAAAACGGCCTCGGAACGGGATCCCCGTACTGGACCTCCAGGCCGTTATAATCTATGGTCCTGCCGTTCAGACGCGGAGTTGTGCCGGTCTTGAGCCGGCCCATTTGGAATCCCAGCTCCCGGAGCTGATCCGATAGACTCCTGCTCGGCGGGTCGCCCATGCGCCCTGCGGGAAAGCTTTGCAGGCCGATGTGTATCAGCCCCCGCAGAAAGGTGCCTGTTGTCAGTATGACCGTCCGGGAAAGAAATCTCTCATTGATACTGGTCTCGACACCCCGGATTCGCCCTCCTTCCACCAGTAGTCGATCCACCATTGCCTGCCGTATGTCAAGATTGGCCTGCCCCTCCACCACCGCCTTCATCCGCCTCCGATAGAGATCCCGGTCATTCTGGCTGCGGGAGCCTCGTACGGCCACTCCTTTCCTGGTGTTCAGCCGGCGGAACTGTATCCCGGTCCGGTCGGCCGCCTTGGCCATCTCACCGCCCAGGGCGTCGATCTCCTTGACCAGATGTCCTTTGGCCAGTCCCCCGATCGCCGGATTGCAGCTCATGGCCGCTATGTGATCCAGGTTTATCGTCAGCAGCAGGGTAAGGTGGCCCATTCGAGAAGCCGCAAGGGCCGCCTCGCAACCGGCGTGGCCGGCCCCCACAACGATCACATCATATGTGCTGCTGCATGTGTACATGGGATTCAAAGAAGGAGCACCCCGTCCAAGGGCCAAGGCGCTCAGGCGAACACGTCCTTCACCAAAATGGTTTCCTCGCGTCTGGGTCCTACGGACACAATAGCGATGGGAACCTCCGTAACTTCTTCTATTCGTTTCAGATAGGCCCTGGTGACGGAGGGAAGATCTGAAAAGGTACGAACGCCGGAGATATCCTCCTTCCAGCCCGTAAACTTCTCGTATACGGGGGTGCACCGTCCGAGTCTGTCCAGGCTCGAGGGCCGGCTCTCTATCCGCCCACCATCGAGCTCATATCCCACACAAATATTAAGGGTTTCCAGGCCGGCCAGCACGTCCAGCTTGGTGATACTGAGGCTGTTGAGGCCGTTCAGCCTGGCGCTGTCTCTGATCATCACGAGGTCAAGCCAGCCGCAGCGTCTCCTCCGCCCCGTAGTGGCTCCGAATTCCGCGCCCCGCTCCTGTATGTAATCACCTATACTGTCGGTCAGCTCAGTGGTGAAGGGACCGGCTCCAACCCTGGTGGTGTAGGCCTTTACAATCCCGTTTATGTGGTGAAGACGATTCGGGCCCACCCCTGCCCCGGCACAAGCCCCTCCGGAGATCGGGTTGGAGGAGGTAACAAAGGGATAGGTGCCATGATCTATGTCCAGGTGCGTGCCCTGAGCCCCTTCAAACAAGACGCTCAGTCCGGCCTTTTCGGCCTTTTCTATCTCCTGTGATACATCGGTCATATGGGATGCCAGGGTCTCCCCCATATTCACACACATTTGAAAAATGGGTTCAAATTCCAGGGGCTCGGCCCCGAGCAACTCTTTTAGGAGGAAGTTCTTCTCCTCCAGGTTGGACTTTATTTTGCCTTCAAGGGCCTGCGGCTCCAACAGGTCCATGGCCCGAATACCGATCCGTGCAGCCTTGTCTTCATAAGCAGGACCTATTCCGCGTCCGGTGGTACCTATCTTAAGAGCACCTTTAGCCCCTTCCCTGGCAGTGTCCAAAGCCCGGTGATAAGGCAGAATGATATGGGCCTTTTCGCTGAGCCCGAGGTTATCAGGCCCCACACGGATACCCTGGCTTTTGAGAGCTTCCATCTCTTCAAGGAGAACCTCCGGGTCCACCACCACGCCGTTCCCTATCA
>CAYPSZ010000366.1:0-2232 GCA_964413125.1 uncultured Desulfobacterales bacterium | reverse complement strand
CCGATCCCCTGGTTCGGTGCCCTGGAGCCATTCATGCTTCAGCGATGTTAGGTGATTGATTTTATTGCTTTTCAATTATATATATTATATCCTGGCAGTAAAACATGCGAGGAGGGGTTTGAAAAATGGAAAGTAAGGTAACCACTCGAGAAGACTTGATTCAACGTATCCTGGAGCAACGGGAGAAGCTTTCATCTTTGGGCGTTACAAGTATCGGGCTGTTTGGTTCATTTGTACGTGGGGAACAGACCGATTCGAGCGACATTGATATCCTCGTGGAATTTACTCCTGAAAAACATACCTTTGATAATTTTATGGACGTTTCGTTCCTTCTTGAAGAAATTTTGGGGCGAAGAGTCGAAGTTGTTACCCCGGAAGGTCTCAGTCCGCACATCGGTCCCCATATTTTAAAGGAGGTTGAACGTGTCCCTGTCGCCGCCTGAATACATCCGCCACATGCTCGACGAAATCGACTACATTCTGGGCCAGATTTCAAATATGGATTACGAATCTTTTGTCAGAGATGAGACTCTGAAACGGGCGTTTGTCCGAAGTATCGAGATAATCGGAGAAGCTTCGAAAAAGCTGCCCGAAGATATCAAAGCAATGCATCCGGGCATTGAATGGCGGAAGGTTGCTGGAATGAGAGACAGGTTGATCCACGATTATTTGGGCGTTGACTACACGATTGTGTGGGATGTTGTTTTAAACAAGCTGCCTGATGTCCGTGTAAACCTTCAAGATTTGCTCAAACAAATCGAATAGCGCCAACCACAGCATGAACGTGGAGCGGATAAACAGCTGCTCCGCTTTGCTTCGCAGCTGTTTCCCGGCCGGTTATGCTGAGCGTTAGGCGTCCCCACGACAAACCCATGCCTTGTATCAATTCTGTAACATACCAGTTGACACTGTATCAATCTGTGCTACGATATTTTGCAGATGATAAAAAGCTTTCGGCATAAGGGGCTGGCAGAGCTATTCGAGCGCGGTCGCTCTCGAAAGGTGAGCCAAGACCTGCATTCAAGAGCCCTGAGACGGCTGGATGCTTTGGACCAGGCCGAATCGCTGGCCGAACTGAACATTCCTGGATTCAATTTCCACGGCCTTCAGGGAAGGCCAAAGCGTTACAGCATCCATGTCAATGGGCCGTGGAGCATCACATTTGAATGGAAAGACGGTGATGCATTGAAAATTGACCTTGAACAATATCATTGAGGATTCTGCCATGAATGAAATGTCGGTACGACGACCACTTAAGAGGGCTCCGGTGCATCCAGGAGAAATCCTTCAGGAAGATGTAATCAAGAGCCTTGGCCTATCGGTAAGTGAGGCTGCTCGGCGTCTTGGGGTGTCTCGGCAGCAACTTCACCGCATTCTGGCCTGCACCCACCCGATTTCAACTGAAATGGCCCTTCGAATCGGGAAATTCGCAGGGAACGGGCCGGGGTTGTGGCTCAGGATGCAGCAAGCTTATGACTTGTGGCATGCTGAAAACCGATTGGCCCGCGAACTTTCTAAAATTGATACTGTGACCGTGAATGAACAGGACGCCTAACAAATCACTGGTGCGGGCGCATAGGGCCGCGCCGCACAGCTCAGACGTTATGTGAAAGACCGAGACACAAGATTAGGAGGATTGACATGCTAAAATTAAATAAAAGCTTTGTCGTCGACGAGAATGACAAACCGATAGCTGTCCAGATTCCGATCGAGGAATTCGAACGCATCGAAGAAGTCATCGAGAACTACGGCCTGGCAAAACTGATGGATGAGGTAGCCGATGACGAAAAGCTTTCCGTGCAGGAGGCCAAACAATTCTATGGGGCTTTGAAGCAAGATGTGGAAGGTTGAATATAAAAAGCGCTTTTTAAAGGAACTATCCAAACTGCCTGAGGGAGTCCGGACTGAGGCCGAGAAGGTCGTGTTTGAGGCGCTCATATGTGAGAACCCTTTCAGTCTCCGATGGCTTGTACCCCCGATGGCCACTTCAAAATCCCCCACTTGTGGCCGGGTCAAAATCCCCCGGCGATAGTGTTAGGCTAGGGTACTAGTCTTCGGAGGAAGAGGTCATCGATGACCAAGAGATCTGTTTCCGAGAAGAGTTTATTGATCTTCTTGCGACGTTTCAGCTGAGTAGCCTCGAAGAGATCCTCGAAGAAGCTGTGGGCTTCGCGATAGACGACCTTGTACCCTGAGATGATGGCGGAGTTAGCGACAGTCTTTGCGATGCGG
>CAYPSZ010000365.1:0-3156 GCA_964413125.1 uncultured Desulfobacterales bacterium | reverse complement strand
GTTTGCTTGTTGTTTTTCTTGTAAAGCCCTGCAAATGGATATCAGGTCCTGCTTGTTTGGAGGTCTGCTGTAGGTTTCATCCCCAGCATCATCTTTTCTCTCCATTCATTTGCCTCCTCAAACGTCTTGAATCGGTAAACGCCACGCGGGACAAATAGTCGGTCTTTACGAAACCACCATGCCAATTCTACAAATTCCTGGTATCCGCCATCGATGGGAGTAAGGGTTGTTTCTTTTCGTTTTCCAACGACTCGAACTTTATTCCAGTCCTGCATATAGTCACCTGAGCACGCCGGCCTGACAACCTCTGTTTCGCAACATGGCCTCCATCCGGTCAAGGGCCGCTGTTGCCGCTGGATCGCTCATGTCCGGGGCCGTAACCATCTCGCGCTTGAGTCGAAAAAGCTCTTTAATTTCTTCCGGGGTATATCCCTTACCTCGGAGGAGCTTGTAGATCTCCTCGATGTAGGTCTGGCCGTCCGTAAGCCCCGGCTCTATCAGGCGCGGCATCTGCGCCATGAGGGCCGAGGCCTCCGTGGAATCCATTGTGTGGTGACGCCACGCCAGTCCCAGGCCTTCGAGCCCGAAGGCCTCCCGCTCCTTGTGGACCAGGGTGTTTCTTGAGTAGTAGAAGAGGTACGGTTGGTAATAAGGCAGCCGGCTTCGGCGGATCAGGTCCACGGTCTCCATGAAGGTATCCCGGGTTTCTCCCGGGTACCCCACAATAAAGCTCCCCCGGCTGATGATGCCGTGGTCGTTGAGCATGCGTATGGCCGCCATGGACTGGTCCCTTTCCAGCCTTTTGTCCATGTTTTCCAATATGGCGGGGCTTCCGGACTCGATTCCCATGTCCACGAACTCACAACCCGCCTGCTTCATCAGGGCCACGAGTTCCGGATCCAGAGCACTCGCCCTTGCAAAAGAGGACCAGGAAAAGGTGAATTTCTCCTGAATCATCATCTTAAGGACACTTATAAGGCGCCTGCGGTTTGCGGTGAAGTTGTCGTCCGTGAACCGGACATGACGTACAAACCCAAGGCGCGCAATGCGCCTCAGCTCGTTGCGGAGCACTTCAAGGGACTTGAAGACGACACGGGGAAACAGCCAGTGGTATGTGCAGAACCGGCAACGGTATGAGCATCCCCGGCTGGTGGTAACAGGCAGGGTCGGCCGCAGGTACTCTTGAGGGACCTCGTCCCAGGCCACTGCAGTGTCATCCATGTGAAGGGCTTCGGCACGCCTGGGAGTAAACCGCATCCGGCCGTCCCTCTCATAAAACGCCAGGTTGGGAAGGCCCTCAAACCCGTCTCCCCTTTGAATGGCCCGCAGAACATGGAAAAGGGTCTGCTCGCCCTGGGCCTCCACCACGAATGCGTCCACAAGGCCGCAAAAGGTCTCAAGGTATGACATGGCCTCGGGACTCAGGGCATCCCCCTCCTCCAGGACCTTCTTCACCAGCATACCGCCCGCAACCACGGGGATGTCCGGGTCCAGGGCCTTGATATCCCGTGCCATCCGCTTGATGTCCTCCATGAAAACAAAATTGGAGGAGATGCAGACCGCCAGGGGTTTATGGGCCATGATCCCGCAAAGATCTGCAAGGGAGTAGTTCTGGATGATCAGGGGATCAAACCCCCGGGCTCTAAGAACTTGGTACATGTAGATCCCGTTCAGGGTAACGGAGTCGGCAAGGGTGTAGCGGGAAGATACGTTTTGCGGGGTCGATGGTGCGGGCCGGCGGCCGTTGCACACATAGTTCATGAGGTCCGGGAGATCCATGTACCTGTCTTCAACCTGAAGGAGCATGGCTCGTAGATTTTGATGCACGGACCGCTGCAAGGCCGGGAGGTCCAGCCCGGGATACCTTGGGGCCTGCCGCACGGCGCGCTTTTCGGCCGAGGCCATCCGCTCCCTGAGGTTGGCGTCATTGTCCAATGGAATGTCCATGGCAATGAAGACAACCGGGTTTATGCGCGTTTCCCCTGTCATCTCTTAAGAACACCGTAGAAGTCGCCGGACTTGTCCATTTTGTCGCCCACGGTCTCGCCGCAGTACCGGCACCGATACTCGTACTTGTCGCCTTCCGGGAGCACCAGAAGGAGGAATTTCCGAACAGGCACCGCGGCCCTGCACCGGGGGCAGTAGAGTTCGGTGGCCTCGAGTTGGTCAAACTCCCGGTCGGGGTCGCCGTTTTGTCCGGCGGGGCCGCCTGCCGGGGGCACATAGTCGTAGGGACCGTATGTCATGGCTGAAACCTCTGGTTTTCAAGGCATTGTTGTGTTACACAAGAAAATGTGCGGAGCCGGGCTCCTCATCTTATTGCGCTTATCATTTATACTATAGACATCCATTCCCTTGAAGGCAAGAGCGGCAATTCCGGACGAAACTACGAAACACTCGAAAGGCGCGAAAATGCGAACAGGGCGGCTCGTTTTCAGGGAGGAGAGCTATAGGATCATCGGCGCATGTTTCGAGGTATACAAGGATAAGGGCAACGGGTTCCTGGAGCCGGTATACCAAGAGTGTTTGGCCATGGAGCCGGCCGAACAAAGGATTCCGTTCGAGGAGAAACCTCGACTTCGGCTTGAGTACAAGGGTCGTCCGCTGAAGCAGGAGTATGTGCCCGACTTCCTGTGCATCGAGGAGATCATCCTGGAGATCAAAGCCGTCAAGAGACTGGCCGACGAGCATCGTGCCCGGATTATCAACTACTTGAAGGCCACAGGCAAACAACTCGGACTGCTGGTTAACTTCGGCCACTATCCAAGAATTGAGCACGAGCGTTTCGTCAATCAGCCCCTTTAGCGTATTTCGCGTATTTCGTAGTTCTAACAAAATGTTGATTAGCACTTCATCGGATCGACAAATCACCAAGGAGACAAAATGAAAATCAAACACATCGACCACATAGGCATTGCAGTCAAGAGCATCGATCAGGCAGGCAGGTTTTACACGGATGCCCTGGGGCTCCCCATCCACGGCACGGAGACCGTGGCGGACCAGAAGGTCACCGTGGCCTTCATCCCCATCACGGACAGCGAGGTGGAACTCCTGGAGTCCACGGCCCCGGACGGGCCTGTGGCCAAGTACATCGACGCCCGGGGTGAGGGGATCCAGCACATCGCCTATCGCGTGGAGAATATCGACGAGGCCCTG
>CAYPSZ010000364.1:0-1939 GCA_964413125.1 uncultured Desulfobacterales bacterium | reverse complement strand
CGGTTTTGATATTACCCTGGCCGCACCCAATGATCGATATGTCCAGGACAAGCAGATCGCCGAAGCCGTTGCCAAGTACCTGGCCAAGGTGGGCATCAGGGTCAACCTGGACGTTAAACCCAAGTCCGTGTTCTTCCCGGAAGTGGGCGAAGGCAAGCACAACTTCTACCTGATCGGATGGCTGGACGGGGCCTTCGACATGGGCCGCACTTATTTCAATCTCATTCACACCCACGACAAGGAACGAGGTTACGGCACCTGGAACGGCACCCGGTTCAGCGATCCCGACATAGACCGAATGCTGCAGTCCACTACGGAAATTGCGGATCAGGATGAACGCGCCAAGGTGCTTCGGGAACTCAACAGAATGACCATGATGGATAAGATAGCGTGGATTCCGCTGCACTACCAGCAGGACCTCTATGCAGTCGGCAAAGACAAGAAGATCCGGTTCACACCCCGGGCTGACAGGTGGCTTGTTTATAAGGAAATAGGCAAATAACCAACACACGGGAGCCGGCGCCGCCCTTTTACGGGCGGCACCGGCGACTCAAGGCCTATGTTTACCTATATCTTGAGGCGATTGATTCAGGGTGCGTTTGTCCTTCTGGGCGTGACCCTGATCTGCTTCATCATTTTCCGCTACATGGGCGACCCGGTCCAGACCCTTGCCGGCCAGTACGCCACAACAGCGGAGCGGGAAATGATCCGGGAGACCTTCGGCCTGGACAAGCCGGCTTACGTCCAGTACGGCCGGTTCCTGGCCAATGCAGCCCGGGGTAATTTCGGTCTTTCTTATGTTAGCCGCGTACCGGTCCTGGGACTGATCCTTGAACGGTTCCCGGCCACCTTTGAGCTGGCCTTCCTCGCAGTCTGCATCGCGTTTGCCATGGGCCTGTTCCTGGGAGTGGTGGTCTCTCTGAAGCCTTATGCCTTGCACAACAGGTTCATAATGGCCGGCTCCCTGGCGGGTATCTCCGTCCCGACCTTTCTTATCGGAATATTACTCATCATGGTCTTTTCCGTATGGCTGGGGATCCTGCCTCCCTTCGGCCGGGGAGAAACCATTAAAATCGGTTTTTGGCGGACAGGCCTGCTCACAGTGGACGGGATAAAACATCTCATACTCCCGGCCACCACGCTGGCCCTTTATCAACTGGCGGTGCTCATGCGTCTTACACGGGCCGGCATGCGCGAGGTACTGGCCGAAGAATACATCAAGACCGCATGGGCCAAGGGACTTCCGCCGTTCAAGGTGATCTTCAAGCATGCTCTTCGTAACGTTATGATCCCCGTGGTCACCATGACAGGTCTCCAGTTCGGTGAGATTCTGGCGTTTTCCATTGTCACGGAAACCATCTTTCAGTGGCCGGGCATGGGCAACCTGCTTCTCACATCCATTTACGAATCGGACCAGCCGGTGATCGCCACTTACATCATGCTGGCGGCTTTGATGATCCTGACCATCAACATTATCGTTGATATCCTGTATGCCCTTTTGAATCCGAAGATCCGTTATGACTAAGCCTCTCACCAAATCCCGGTTCCTGCACCACTACCTGCACGATCCTTCTGCCCTGATCGGAAGCTCGCTGCTGGCTGTGTTCATACTCGTGGCCCTGTTTGCCCCGGTCCTGGCCCCGCAAAACCCCTATGATCTGGAGGCGGTCAGCCTGGAGCATTTTCTCAAGCCTCCCATCTGGATGGAGGGGGGAAGCGCGCCCTTTCTTCTGGGGACTGACGACCAGGGCAGAGGCATACTCAGTACGATTCTATACGGCCTGCGCACTTCACTGCTGGTGGGATTCAGCGTGGTTACAATCGCCGGGATCTTCGGCGTGGCGGTGGGCCTTTTGGCGGGATATTACGGTGGCTGGATAGATGCGGTCACCATGCGGCTGGCTGACACTTTCTTCTCGTTTTCCACTACGCTAATGGC
>CAYPSZ010000363.1:0-1853 GCA_964413125.1 uncultured Desulfobacterales bacterium | reverse complement strand
GCAGGGAGCGGGTGATAACGTATAGGGAGTGGTAACGGTCGCTTGGGCCATGGACATCCTTTCGGGGTTGCGCCCTGGTTTGGATTATCCAGCCGAAATCAAGCTTGCTCTTTGGGCTTCCGAGGTGAATCTATTGTCTTTTATAGGATAAAGCGGCTGAATTCAAGAAAAAACCAATGAATCTCCTCTTCATTCCGGGCCGGGTGCGGCTTTCAGCTCTCTTGCCGAATAGTAGATGGTCCATGGACAATTTCGGTTTCTGCGAAGGTGTCAGGGGGGCGGGAATAGACAGGGGTATTTTGCCTCAAAGCGGGGCGTTTTTACCCATTGCCATGTTTTACTTTTGAAATCAAAGGTATAGTGGATCAAAGGGCTTTCAAATGCGGCATATTGCCGCATGGCGAAATATCCCGCATTGGGAGGGTTTGTCTCATCATACTGGAATTGCGATCTTTTTCACAATGTCCGGTTTCGGCATGCTCCTTGCCCTCTGAACGGGCGACCACGGAAATCCCGTTTGATTCATCGCCTTTCAAGCGTTTGATGGGAAACCAGATGGGGAGAGCCAAGACCATCCTGTTTGCAGATCCAAAAGACCCCCTTCCGGGTGAGCTCAAGACATACCTTGCTGAGAAGGGATACCAGGTGGCATCGGTTCGCTCCCTCAAGGAGACGCTCCTGGCCCTGCAGACCCGGCATGCGGACGTGCTGGTGCTCAATGCATCGCTCCTGGAGGAGGAGGGTTACGAGCTGATCTCCGTCATAAAGAACATGGAACGGAACCTGCCCATAATAGTGTGCGCGGAGACCAACACTCCGGAGCTCGAGAGCAGGATCAGGCAGCAGCGCATCTTTTACTACCACATCAAGTCGTTCGGGGTTGAGGACCTGGAAATGGCCATCTCGAACGCTACCAACGGGCTACCCGAGTAACGGGAGGATCTTCACATGGCGTTACGAGACAAGCTTAAGCGAGGAAAGTTCGTCATCCTGGGAGAGTTCGAGCCGCCCAAGGGCTCGGACTTCAGCCCCCTGCTCCAGCACGCAAACCAGGTAAAGGGCAGGATTGACGCGGTCATTGTTCCTGAAATGGCCAACGCGGTCATGAAGGCCTCCTCGCTCGGCGCATGCGCGGTTTTCAAGAATCACGGGATCGAGACGGTGCTCCAGGTGTGCTGCCGGGACCGGAACCGCCTGGCCCTTCAGGCGGACATCCTTGCGGCCGGGGCTTTGGAGATCCCGAGCATCATGGGAGTGGCGGGCGTGGAGATCTCTTTGGGGGACCATCCCCAGGCCAGGACGGTCAACGACCTGGAGCTCGTGGAACTCATGGAGGTCGTGCAGGGGCTCATGAACGGAAAGGACATGGCCGGAGTCGAGCTTCGTGGCGCCCCCCGGTTCCTGGTGGGCTCCACCGTGGATTCGAGCGCCACGGGCGGGCTTTTGGAGATAGAGCTGGACAACCTTGAGAAAAAGATAGAAGCGGGCGTTGAGTTCGTGGTCACAAGGCCGGTGTTCGACCTTCACCTGTTCCAGCAATTCTTAAGGAGGATCGACACCGAAAGGGTCTCTGTGATCGCCACTGTACTGCTGCTCAAGTCCGCGGGCATGGCCCGGTATATTGATCGAAACGTCAAGGGCATAACCATTCCCTCGGAGATGATCAGGGGAATTCAGAAGGCTCCTGACAAGGCGGATGAGTGCATTCGGATAGCAGCGGACACGGCCCGGCATCTCAAGGAAATGGGCCTTGCGGGCGTGGTGATCTCCACGGTGGGATGGGAGGATCGCCTTCCCCGCGTTCTGGACCGGATTATGGAGTGAGCCCCGCACGAGGCTTCGGGGCTTTGACC
>CAYPSZ010000362.1:0-2770 GCA_964413125.1 uncultured Desulfobacterales bacterium | reverse complement strand
AAATCTTTGTTTTATGGGTCCCGGTCGGGGGGACAATATCTTTAGGGGGTATAGAACTTAATGGACGAAATGACCAGCCGAATCGAAAAGGACATTGAGGACAACACCGAAGCCGAAGAAACCAACGTCGGCATTGAGCGGGAATCTTCCAACTTGGAGGTGGAAAGCAGGCCCGAGCAAGGGTCTTCGGGAGAAGAGAAGAGCTTCATGGAACTCTATGAAGAGAGTATGATGAGCCCTCAAGAAGGAGATCTCGTCACAGGTGAGATTGTTCAGATCGATAAGGACTTCGTCCTTGTGGATATCGGCTACAAGTCGGAGGGGCAGATCCAGATCAATGAATTCCTTGACGCAGAGGGTAACCTCAGCGCCAAGGTCGGTGATCGCGTGGATGTTCTCCTGGAGCGGCGGGAGGATGAAGACGGCGTCATAATTCTTTCCAAAGAGAAGGCGGCAAAGATCAAGGTCTGGGACCATATCCGCGATATCTACAAGAACGAAGAGACCATTAGAGGACGGATCGTGTCCAGGATAAAAGGCGGCATGTCCGTCGATATCGGTCTACAGGCCTTTTTGCCCGGCTCCCAGATCGACCTGAAGCCGGTCAGGGACTTTGACTCCCTTATCAACACCACCCATGACTTCAAGATCCTGAAGTATAACAGGCGGCGTGGAAATATCGTGCTCTCCCGCAGGGCCATCCTCGAGGGTGAAAGAGCGGCTCAGAAGAAAGAGACTTTGAAGGTCCTGGAGGAAGGCGTGGTCCTGGACGGCACTGTGAAGAACATAACGGATTACGGTCTGTTCGTAGACCTTGGAGGAATAGACGGACTCCTTCACATAACCGATATGTCCTGGGGACGGGTGGGACACCCCTCGGAGATGTACAGGATCGGGGATGAAATCCGAGTCAAGGTACTCAATTTCGACCGGGAGGCTGAAAAGGTGTCCCTTGGGTTGAAGCAGCTGAAACCCGATCCCTGGACCGACGCGGAACAGAGATATCAGGTGATGACCCGGGTTACCGGACGCGTGGTCAGTCTTGCCGATTACGGGGCCTTTGTTGAAGTGGAAGAGGGGATCGAGGGTTTGATCCACATCTCCGAGATGAGCTGGACCCGCAAAATCCGCCATCCTTCACAGGTGCTCAAAGTGGGAGATGAGGTCGAAGCGGTTGTCCTGAACATAGATACGGAGAGTAAGCGGATATCACTGGGATTGAAGCAAACCGAAGCCAATCCCTGGCAGGTCATCGGGGAAAAATATCCGGTTGGCACGACCATTGAAGGAAAGATAAAGAACATCACCGACTTTGGAATCTTCATAGGTATTGATGAAGGCATCGATGGGCTGGTGCACATCTCGGACATCTCCTGGACCAGGCGGATCAAACACCCCTCCGAGGTTTATAAGAAGGGGCAGGAAGTCCAGGCGGTGGTGCTCAACATCGATAAGCAGAACGAACGTTTTTCTTTAGGGATCAAACAGCTTGCCAGCGACCCGTGGGATGATGTTCCCGACAGATACCGGCCCGGCACCAAGGTTACCGGAAGGGTTACCAACATTACGGATTTCGGCGTGTTCCTGGAACTGGAAGAAGGGATTGAAGGACTCATTCACGTCTCCGAACTGGCCAAGGAAAAGGGCGGGAACCCGCTGGGCCGCTTCAAGGTGGATGACGTTATTCAGGCCAAGGTGATCAACGTGAACCGTTCCGACAAGAAGATCGGCCTCTCTGTGCGCAAGCTCGAAGAAAGCGATGAAAAGGATGTCTACAGTAATTACGTTAACAGTCGAAAAGAGGCCACCTCCAACCTTGGCGAACTGCTCATGAAGATTCAGAACCAGCAGGCCAAGGCTCAGGATGAAGCTCAAGGAGATGAAGCCGCCCCGGATCCTGAAGAGGGAAACGGCGGTTCGGAAACACGCTGATGTGCGTGCTCCTAACCGGTGATTCACACCTCCGGCCCTGATATATTCTTTCCAGTGAAACGCCCGGTGCGGCAGGTTACGCCAGCCCGGGCGTTTCACTTCCGAAAACCACCCGGTGAGTGGATCTGCTTGAAAACAACTCTAAGGATCTGACCATGGCAGGTAAACGCGGTCCCATAGTGACGGTCTTGGTAATTCTAGGGGTGACGCTGTTGTTCTTGGGGGGTGTAATGGCGCTCATATCCCATTTGGCGGGCAGGCCCGGCGTCGAACTTGCTTTCGGTAAGAAGATAGGGGTTATTCCCATTGAAGGAACGATTTATGACTCCCGCGAAATCCTCTCCCAGATAGTGGAGTTTTCGAGGGACGACACAATCCGGGTTATCATCCTGCGAATCGACTCCCCTGGAGGAGGGGTTGCTCCGGCTCAGGAGCTCTATCAGGAAATCCGCAGAACCGCCAAGAGCAAACACGTCATCGCCTCCACAGGCAGTGTGGCGGCATCCGGCGGATATTACATAGCCTCGGCCGCTGACCGGATAATCGCAAATCCCGGGACCATTATGGGGAGCATCGGAGTTATTGTGGAGTTCCTCCAGCTCCAGGAACTACTTAGAAAAGCAGGGGTCGGCCTTGAAGTCATAAAGAGCGGGGAGTTCAAAGACATGGGGTCCCCGCACAGAGAAATGACGCCTAAAGAGCGTGAACTCATGATGGAGATGATACAGGATGTCCAGGATCAATTCGTTGAAGCGGTGGCCCTAGGGCGCAACCTGGCCGTGGAAGACGTCCGGGCGATAGCCGACGGCCGGGTATTTTCAGGCGCCCGGGGCAAGGA
>CAYPSZ010000361.1:0-2438 GCA_964413125.1 uncultured Desulfobacterales bacterium | reverse complement strand
ACAATAAATGAATTAGCCCCTTTAGGGGCTTTCCTTACGAGAATGCCCCCTTCGAGGGGGCTTCATCATACCACGTCCTATGGGCGTGGTTGGTGATTTCTTGATTCGAACTTGGCGGAACTGTCAAAGCTATACAAAGAATGTTTTCTCACAATGGGCAGAGGTGCTATGCTCATTTACGCAAGTAGTGTCATAGAAGGAAGATTTCCTGGTAAATATGATTACAGAAAACAAGAAGAAATACTGGATGTATTTGATGCCCCGACTTCGCATGCTGAATTAAAAGAGATGATAGATCAATATGACTATAAAAATGAGGGCATTATGACACTGATTACAAGTTATTCAAATGCTACGTTTTTCGTTACCATAAAACTAAAATAAACGCATAACCATGCAGTGCAGTGGACAGCCAGGGCCAGGCCGTTTAGAGCGGCTGAGAGATTTTGGAATTCTGGTATGTATTCAGGGGCTTGACTTTCACTTCTTGCCTAGGCGCGAGCGGCGAAGCGCCCTGATTTCAGGGGGTTAGCATAAGAAATCATGTAAGACCCTACTCGAGTACGAGTTTTTGATTCACAATGTTTTAAAATTATTGAAATAATGCATTTTGTGCTTGACAATGTAAGACCCTACATGATATAGGGCCTGTATGGCCCACCTGCACAAAAAAGTCAAGAAGGGGAAGCCCTATTACTACGTGCGTGAAATGGCACGGGTCAATGGCGAGCCCAAAGTCGTCGACCAGGTCTATATCGGAACAGTCGAGCGTATGCGCCAGATGGCCCTCGATGACAAAGCCGGGGACCGCGTGCGCAGGCTTCGCACCCAGGAGTTCGGGTCCTTGTTCCTGGCCAACCTGGTGGAGGAAAAGGTCGGCGTCTGTAAAATCATCGATGACGTCGTGCCGAGAAAAAAGGGAGAAAAGGGGCCCAGTGTCGGGGAGTACTTCTTGTTCAGTGCCTTCAACCGCATGATCCAGCCCCGGTCCAAGAAGGCCCTGGCTGATTGGCTCAGCAAAACGGCGGTGCAGGAGATTCGGCCGGTGGAGGCCCAGGCCCTGAGTTCCGAGGCTTACTGGAGAAAATGGAGCCGGACCTGACCTCTCTTGGATTGGAGACAAGTAATCACCCACCCCCTGAATGCTTACCTCATAAGAGTAGTCCGTTCGGCCGGCTTGTTCAATCCGGAAGTCCAAGTCGCCCCGGCCTGCATCCTCTGTCGGCCGGCGACAGGCAGTGGGAGACGATCATCCCGCGTCTTCAAAAAGATCTGCCGGAACTGTTCGTGCTTGGGGATTATGCCGCTGAAAACCGTACCGGGCCGGGGATATGGCTGCGGTGCGTAGTAGCAGGCAAGGTTGAAGAATACAAAGAATTTCTCGACCCGGAAGTGAACAAGCTTCCCGTGATTATCTATCTTCCGGGTGTAAGCCGCCGGGATATGCGCGCAGTAGAAAGCTGCCCTGAGCCCCTGAAGCCGATAGCCGATTTAAGGCCTTCGCACGCAGCGTCGCATAGGCGGCTAAGGGATAAGGGTACCTAAGTGTATTTCTCCTTCAGGTCATCCGCCATTCTGTTCACTGCGGCGAAGGCCCGCTCCACTGTATGTTCCTTGTCCGGGTTGATGAGGCAGCATGTGGCCGGCGAAAGCATACTGCGGGCGATCATAAGGTCTCGATCGATCCCTTTTGACCAGAGGGTTTTCCAGATGCCCTCCAGGCGCTCGGTAAGGGAAGAGACGTCCTCCTGCTCAAAGGCCTCGAAGCCCGTAGGAACCATGCCCCAGACAATAACCCCGCCCCGGTCGAGAAATCTCCGGATGGAATCCGTGTAGGAGGCGAATATCTCACCGTTGCTGTGGACGTCCAGGGACAGCACGTCCAGGTCCAGCCTCAGGAGAAAGTCCCAGTCCGGGTTTCCGCACAGATGTATACCCCGGGGCCGGTCCACCCGGGCGAAGAACTGATCCAGGTCGTCCTTTGCCTTGAGGTCGCTGTAACCGGCCATTGCCGAGAACAAAAACTGCATTCCAGGTTCATCCACAAACATGAAGGCATTACTGTTGCGCTTCTTGAGCCGGGCCAGTTGGACATTCACCCTTCTAGCCATGAAATCCAGCATAAACGGCCGAACCGTGTCGTCGAACAGAATAGGACGGCCGTCCTGGTCCAGGATATTGAAACCAAAGCTGACGGGCCCTTCTAACTGCCCGCGAATAGCCGGCCTGTCCTTCAGATCCAGATTCAGGAAGCGGTGGTATACGGCCGAGTAGGTCTC
Organism: uncultured Desulfobacterales bacterium; assembly: GCA_964413125.1. Taxonomy (GTDB): domain Bacteria; phylum Desulfobacterota; class DSM-4660; order Desulfatiglandales; family HGW-15; genus JAIPEI01. The sequence continues at coordinate 159 of CAYPSZ010000361.1, read as the reverse complement.
GCTCACATCAAAATAGGTGGGATCGTCGAACCTGAGCAAGGCCTCTTCCAGTTCATCAGAGAACTTGTCCATGGAAAAGCGCAGGGTGCGGTTGTCCATGTCCAGCACGATACCGGGAAAGTGCTCGGCCGCCTGTACGTACATGTCCTCATAATAGCT
>CAYPSZ010000360.1:0-28587 GCA_964413125.1 uncultured Desulfobacterales bacterium | reverse complement strand
TGGCCTGTTGTCTGAACATGTGCGGGGCGGTACATTGCTCGGATATCGCGCTCTTGGGTTACCACAGGAAGCCGCCGATCATCGATCACCAGGTCCTTGCAAGCGTTTGCGAGATCCCTCTGGTCATAGCGGCCTGCCCAACGGCTGCCATCTCCCCCTCCAAGACAGAGGACGGAAAGAAGACGGTTAAGATAAAGAACGAACGCTGCATGTTCTGTGGCAACTGTTATACCATGTGCATGGCGCTTCCTCTTTCAGATAAGGAAGGCGACGGCGTCACCATCCTGGCGGGAGGTAAGATTTCCAACCGGATTTCCCCTCCCATGTTCTCCAAGGTGGTTGTGCCTTTTCTCCCTAACAACTTTCCCAGGTTTCCGGAAGTCTGCCGGGATGTCAAAAAGATCGTGGAGGCTTATGCGGCCGATGCCAACAAGTACGAGCGTATCGGCGACTGGGCCGAACGTATCGGATGGGAGAAGTTTTTTGAGAAGTGTGGTCTGGAGTTCACCGAGCACCTAATTGATGACTACCGGCTCCAGTACGACACCTACCGGACCTCCACTCAGTTCAAGTACACAGAGGCCTCGTGGGCGGTGTCCAGGGCGGCCGGCGGCGTCGAGTAGCATTACGGCCCGCGCATGCGGACGGAAAAGGAGCAGCCCATGGAAGACATCAAAAAGGCCATCATGGATTTTGCTGAGAGCAGTAAGAAGACCAAGTTCTATTTCAACGACCTGGAAAAGGCCGTAAGAAAAGTGAAGCCAGAGGCCAAGGCCCGGGAGGTCAAGAAGGCGGCTACCGCCCTTATCAACGAGGAAAAATTGATTTATTTCTCAACGGGCAGCAGCACCATGTACGGCATGAAGGGCCGGGGTCAGACTGAAGACCATTAGCTTTTGAATCTTTGAGACGAGCAGCGGCGAGAGGTCGCGTCTCCCACGGGAGTGCGACCTCTTTCCGTCTAACGCGGAGCATGTTATGAAGACCCCGCAGGATGCGGACAAGTTCATCGCCGAGCAGAAAAGGCAGCTTGCAGAAAACCCGGAATGCGCAAATTCCTCATACAATCTGGGAGTGGCCCTTATGGAGCAGGGCAGGCTGGATGAAGCCGTTGAGGCCTTTAATGAGGCGATTAATGAGAGCGCCCGCATGTTCGAGGGATATGTTAACCTCGGTTACATCTATTTTCAGAAGGGAGACCTGGAACGGGTCGTTGAGTGTAATCAGAAGGCTGTTGAACTGGAACCTCGTTACGCAAGGGGGTTTGCCAACATAGGGTTCGCCTACCTCCAGGTGCAGAAGACCGATGAGGCCATAGAGGCCCTGGAAAAGGCTATTGAATTGAATCCCAGAATTGTGCAGGCGTGGAGCAATCTGGTAAACGCCTTTTTGCAGAAGGACGACGTTGACAAGGCCGTGGAGGTGGGGAATAAACTGGCGGAAATGGCCCCGGACTTCGGCCTTGGGCACAATAACCTTGCAGTGGCTTACTTCAACCGTGATCAGTTCGACAAGGCCGTGGAACACGTTGACAAGGCCGTGTCTCTGGGATTCCAGGTCCATCCCGAATTGCTGAAACGATTGGAGCCATACCGTTGAAAGACACTGATCTTTCTCCACTGCTTCGAGGGTATGAATCCCTAGCCGCCCTGGCGGATGAAGCGTTCAAGAAGCTTGGCGAGACCCACGGAGACTGCATTCGATGCGCGCGATACTGCGACGACTGCTGTCATGCGGTTTTCGGGCTGTTTCTGGTGGAGGCGGCATACCTGCAGCGGCAGTTTGGGCTGCTTTCCAGCTGCGTGAAGGCGGAGGTGATCCTGCGATGCAGTAGTGCTGATCGGGAACTCGCCCGTCTTCAGCAGCAGATTGCTGAACAGGAAGGAAGAGGGCCTCTAGGGGAGGATCCGCTTGCGCTGGGCAGGGTTCGTTGTCCGCTGCTGAACGAGGAACGCGACTGCGTGCTCTATGCCCAGAGGCCCATTACCTGCCGGATCTATGGGGTCCCCACAAGAATTCAAGGCAAGGCAAGAGTATGCGGGCGCTCAGGGTTTGATTCCGGCACTTCATACCCGGCCTTTGACCTCGATGCCGTGTTTAGGGATCTCTACGATATGTCCCGTGAACTCGTCGAGAAAGCGGGTGGAGAGGATCCGGACAGGGCGGGATTACTTATTTCCGTTTCCAGGGCCTTAACTACGCCCCTCGAAGACCTGATTCATGGACCCTTAGAAGAATTCGGTGAACGGCCCTGACATGATCATCAAGACGGCTCTCGATAAGGGCCCGCTCGCCGGCTTCTTCATCCTTCATGAGCTCGAGGATGGGGCCGTGCAGGGCAATAAGCTCCTTGGGTGAGAAGGAACTGAATATATCGATCATTTTGGTGTTTTCCTTGTTTTCCGGGCTGATTGACAACCGAGGCCGGGCCATGCCCGCGAAAAACCCCTTAACAGCCGCCTCCAGGGCATCGTCTCCGGCCCACAGGGGCTCGCCCACCCCCTCCTCCCTGTCCACCCGCATGCGCAGTATGGTATCCAGGAAAAAGTAGATCATGGCCACGGCCGGAATTATGCCGCAATCAGGTGAAAGACCTGGAAGCGGGGCATAGGCCCGGGCTGTTGTGAGCCGGACGTCCAGTGCATGGTTTAGCGGTCGTACAACAAAGTCACCGGCTGCATGATGCCAGGCTTTTATCTGCGTGTATCTGTCGGGGTCGTAGTATTGACTTATGATCCGGGTCGCACCCCAAAACAGGGACCGGCTTTCCCTTTCAGTGGCCCAACGGTAGCCTTTGGCCTGGTCCCAGATCCTCACCTTAGGCGGCTCGCCTCGCCTCGCCGCAGAGAGGTGCCACTCATGGTAGCCCTCTAACCATTCGGAAAGCAGCAACAGGGCGCAGACCTTTCGGTCACCGTGTCCGAGGAAGGTCTTGCCGAAAATGACCGGCGCCGGCAGATGGGGAAGGCCGAATCGAAGGTGGAGTTCTTTCAGCGTATCGATCTCCCTCTTAAGCCAACACTGGGCCTGTTCGGAGAACGCCAGGCTGGAACAAAACTTGAAGTGATCCGTGCCCGCCTGAAGTTCAACACTGGCCACATGATACAGTGTACCATGCTTTTCAGTGCGGATCAGCAGGGTGCCGATTGTTGCAGGAAGGATCTCATGTTGCGCCCTGTTGCTCAGGACGCGGGAGATTGTACTGCACCCGTCCTCTACCAGGAAGTCTCTGACCCCGCGGAGGTAGTCTCCAAGGCTGAGGAAAGGGTGGGATTCCTCCAGTGATAGCCTGAAGGGCACGGAAAGGAACTCAGGGCTCAGCGGGATATCGCCGTCCGGAGATGATGCGATGTAAATTTCTTCCACGATGATTAAATCCGCGCAAGGGCCTGAGCGGCAAGGGAGCCGACGGTCATGCAGTGGACTTCTCCGTTGTAATAGATCCGCACCTCGCTTGGATCTTCAAGAAGCGCTTCAATGTCCTCTTTCATTTCATGCGCGTTCAGGTATCCCAGGAGCCTTGCCGCGTGTCCTCGTACGCCTGGATCCGGGTCTTTCAGAAAACGGAGAAAATGGAAAGTGTGCTTTCTTAGAAGATCGGGACGTGTGCCGGCCACCGTGGCAATGGCCTCTAAGGCGGCGGCACGTCTTGTCTGATCCGCCAGAAACGGGTAAAGCTGTGGCAGGTACCCCCCGTAGAACTCGGGCTTGCGGCATATGATCTCTCCGATGGCCTCAAACGCCCCCCAGCTCGAGGCCGCCGTGTCTGTAACGGCATAGAAAAGTCCCTGAATCAGTTTTGAGACCGAGGCCGGATTGGTTTCGCCTGTCACCGCACTCACGCGCCCCATGGCCTCCGCGGCTCTACGTCGCAGCGTAACATCTCCCGAATAAAGGAGTCTCTGGATGGTCCTGAGAAGTTTGCGGTCCGTGCAAGCCGCGGCCATGAGCGGCTTAAGGTCCCATTCCCGCACACAGGACTCAACTTCGCGTTTTGTGAGGGAGGGAGTCTTGCCGGGCCCGGCCTCGGAACCAGCGGGAAATGTGGGCGTTTGCGCGGCCCTGTCAAGGCGCTTACGGACCCCTTCGGCCGTGACTTCCAAGACGTCGTCGTGGAGCTTTACAAATATCAGCGCACCGGAGATACGTCGGCTTTCGAAGAATCCGCCCGGCACGATGAGATGCTTCTGCAAATCGTATCTCTCAACGATTTCCAGGCGGTAGTCTTCCTCGGGCAAGAGGCTCCAGGCCAGGTCCCAGTCCATGTCGCACCCGAAGACAAGGGCCTCGATCTGTGCCGAGCCCATGTTTCTCCCGCTCTCGTCACATGAGTAAATAGCCCCGCAGGTGCACGATCCCACAGGCATCTCCCCCTGTCTTCGCGTAGTAAGTTCAAGGGGCTTATCCACGATCATCCCACAGAATGGGCATGTGGGCCGCTTAATGGCATCCCGGCCGTAGAACACTCTATCCAGCATTTGTTAATGATATCCTTTTCAGAGATCCAGGTCGCGCCCGTCGCCGTCCTGATTGTATTCGTAGTCCGTAATATCGAAGTCGTTACCAACAGATCTGAACCGGATCATCCAGGAGGCATATGCCCGACCCGCGAAACCGCAACTCAGCATGCCTGTTCGTGCGTGGTGCCGCCTCAGTTTCGGTATGATCTTTTGCTCGAAGGCGGACCGGATGGTGGTCAGATCATCTTCGTCCAGTTCGCTTTTTCGCCCTGGTGTATGGTTGTTGGTGTTCATGGGGGATCTCAAATTTCCAATCGAATTTCAGGGCGGACCCCATCCTGAATGAAAAAAGCAACCATAGTCGGACTCGTTTTAGCCTGAACTTGGAGCAGAGCTTTCAGCGGCTGTATCCGGGAAGCTCTAGAGTGGTACAGGAATTGCCCGGACCGCATGACTTGGTGTCAAGCCTGGCCTGCTTTCCTCCGGATCCGGTTCCAATCGTGTGGTTGGTGACACTGACCACCCTTTCCAAAGCGGTTGATTTGCAGTCCGGGCAGACAAGATCCACTTGGTCATCAGTACTCTTGAATATCATTTCAAAAACTCGACCGCACCCGGCGCAATGGAATTCGTAAATAGGCATGTGTTTCCCCCAGTAAATAGGTCATTGCTTGTGATTTTCTTCCCATGAAATATAATGCCTGCAATGGATTAAGTCAAACGACAAAAAGCCGTGGTCTGTGAATACTTAAAGAATTCGCGCAGAGAGGGTAGGATGGCTAATCATCCGTTATGGGGACCGAAAGCGCCGTGATCCTGTCGTTTCATCCGTGCATAACAGCCGACCGACAGGTAATCCTGGGGCCCAGGTCTCCGGGATTACCCGAAAAAGGGCTTGCTGCAAGCGCAGATGCCGTCTTGCTTCCCCAAACTTGCAGGGAATCCCTTTACAGGCTCTGCTTGGAAGCCGGGGCAGACTGCTTCCCCTGCTATGATCTGCGGTTTTCCTATCCGGGGAAAACCGGACAGGCCCGCCTCTTTTTGGAGAGGGGGCTTCCACACCCCCTTTCAAGGACGTGGACATCGGTGGCGGCATTACGGGATGATGTTCGTACCCCTGACGGCCTTCCCCACGAGCCGCCCTTTTTTGTCAAGACGGACACGGACCATGAAGGGCTCGGCATTTCCTGTATTCGCAGCTTCCAAGAACTTATGTCCACGCTTGACGATCTGGAAAGGCGTTATGGAGATCGCCCCGAAAAGGTCCTCACCCAGGAGATGATTCCAACCGAAGGAAACGTGCTTCGTGCGGTCATCCTTAACCGAAGAATTCTCACATACTGGAAACGTTCCGAGCAGGGCTCAATAGCCACCATCGCCAAAGGCGCCAGGGTTGATTCATCGTGGAGGCAAGACCTTCAGAAAAAGGGAAAACTCCTGGCAGTCAAGATCCGCGAGGAACTCGGAATAGATCTGGCCGCAGTGGACATGGTATTCAACATGCTTGAGCCTGAACCAAACCCCTTGATCCTGGAGATAAACTACATGTTCGGCCGGCGTGGTCTGGGAGGGGGAGAGATGTATTACAGACTTCTTTTCCGGGCCGTCAAGGAATGGTTGGAAGAAAGAGGGCTGGATTCAAGGCGGATCGGTCTGGTTTAGCAATGCCCCTTGTTTTGGTCACACCCAAGAACATCAATAACACGAAGAATTATCTTTGTGCAATTGGATGTGGTGCATTTCCGTGGGCGAACTTCGGCCGGGGCTCATTTGGAAAACGACACATAAGCTTTTCTGGTTCGCGGGCCGTCGAATTCGCAGAAAAAGATCTTCTGCCAAGTCCCAAGGACCAATCGGCCGTTTTCCACTATTATCGAGACGGAACTGCCCATGAGAGAGGCCTTCACGTGGCTGTCCGCGTTGCCTTCCATGTGCCGGTAGCCCGCGTTCGCAGGGACCATGTCCGACAACTTGTTCAGAATGTCTTCACACACTGCAGGGTCCGCCCCTTCATTAATGGTAATCCCCGACGTGGTATGGGGAACATATACGGTGCAAACACATTCCCGGATTCCGGCTCTCGATATCTCCCTTTGCACCTCGCCCGTGATGTCCACCATCTGATTCCGGGTACGGGTCTTGATCTCTATAGTTGCAAGCATGAAGGACTCCTGGCTTTATGGGGTTAACCCTAAGGGGCCTCCTTTTTCAAGAGTTTGAAGAGGCTCAGGGGATAATAAGGCCTCCGGGGGAGATCCTGTCCATATCCCGCGGGTCTTCTTGAGACTCAACGTGTTCACCATGACTCTCACGCAGGAAAAGCATGAGCGTCTTCTCAGTCATAAGGCGCAGCAGGGGATGTTCGTCAAGTATGGATTCATGATCCACCAGGGATAGGGCCGCAATGCATGCAAGTCGGGCGTGTTCCTTATCGTCCATACGAAGGAGCACGTAAGCGGTCTCTTCCAGGCGGTAACGAATCCGTTCCCGAATCTTATCTTTGAAGTAATCCCGAATCCACTCGCGCTTGATCTCGTCGATTCTTTGAAGCTGCTGACCTTCGGTCAGGTAGATGCGGGTTTTCCCTGCCTCCCGGATCTGTTGGGCAAGAGGTTGCAACGCCCTCGGATCCAACATCCAGTCCACCATGATCTCATGATCAAGAAGTCTTGTCGCCATGGATTCGGTGAAGGGGCTGCCTGTTAACTCGGATAGTGGAATGTCGTTGTATACAGGAGGAGTCGTTAGAGGGGAGAAGCGGTTAAGGATCCACGGTCGTGCCTGCAGGTATTCGGCGGATCCGGAGCCATCCGGCCGGGCCTGGTGGGAGCGTTCCAGGACTGCGACCGCGTGCTCCAATGAAGCGGGCACGCTATATTTGAATGCACTCAGGAATTGATCCCTTGCTCCTGTGGCTTTCTTCTTGCTGAACGATCCTCCGGAGTATTGCAGTATGCCTTGCTCATCGCTTGCAAAAGCGGCACCCAGTTCAATCCACATGGGAGGCCTGGGAATTCCCAGCAGTACTCCTCGGGCCCCCACAGTGTCAAGGGATGTGAGAAATGCGAAGGGCTGATCCTTTTCCGACGGCTTGCGTTTCAGAGCGCTGGTCTCCCGGCTCGGGCCCAGGGGTACTGAAACACCCTGCTGCTGGAATCGAAAGGCGGTTCTTCTAAAAGCCTTTCGAACGTCCTTTTGGTCGAAGAAGTCGCAAACCGCGGTCAGTACAGGGACCAAACCTGGGTCGCCTGCAGGGAGGTGTTCGAGAAAGGCCACAGCAAGTTCAGGGTCGGAGAGGGTCTTGAGGGTTTCTACAGTGTCGGAGCCGGCGGGATCTTCAAGGAGCTTCCTGAGGATTCCTGCACGTTCAGGGGGGAGTGAGGCCATATCCCGGGCCTTTGTTTTTCTGGAGCTTTTTTTCTTCTTCGCCACGGTATTTCAGGCCGCCTCTTTTCTCTCGATGGTGACGACGTCCTCAAAGCCCTCCTCTTCCAGGTAGACATTGATTGTTTCAAGGGGAGAGGTGGCCCAGATTCCTCCAATGTAATTGGCCATGATAGGAAGCTCCCGGTCTCCGTCCCCGCGGTCAGCAAGTATGGCCAGCTCTATCTTCTTTGGGCGCCCATAGTCGATCAGGGCGTCCATGGCCGCCCTCACCGTTCTGCCGGTAAAGAGAACGTCGTCCACCAAGATCACCGTCTTATCCTCTATTGGGCAAGGGAGTTCCGTCTTGCCCACGATGGGCTTGGGCCCGATTCGAGTCCAGTCGTCCCGGTATAGGGTGATATCCAAGACCCCCGTGGGGGGTTTGGATCCGTTGATGCGGTCAATGGCATCCTGAAGCCTGGTGGCGAGAAAGGCCCCGCCCGTTCGAATGCCCACCAGGACCACGTCTTGGGTTGAAGGATTTCGCTTGAGGATTTCACCGGCGATACGCTGAATTCGTTCTGCGATCTCTTCGCGCTTGAGAATAACTCTTTTCTTCATAATGGAAATTCCATTGCAATTCACAAATGTAAAAAGTAGATATCCTAGTATAGAACAAATTGAAATACAAGGGGAAAAGGCCCGCATGTACGGGCTTTAGAGGCCATCAACCCGGAAATGACAGAGAATCTGAACAATCTGACGAACAAGCTTGGATACTCCTTCAGAAACCGTGAACTCCTGGATGAGGCCTTTCGTCACTCATCCTACGTGAACGAGGCCGGTCTCTCCACCCTCAGGGACAACGAACGGCTTGAGTTCCTGGGAGACGCCGTCATCGATCTTTGCATCAGCCACCTTCTTATGGATCGATACAAAGATGCTCCGGAGGGGGAGTTGTCCAAGCTACGGGCCATGATGGTCAACGAGAAAAGCCTCTGCCGGATCGCCCTGAAGTTGAACCTGGGTGAATTCCTTCTACTGGGGTGTGGCGAAGAAAGAACGCACGGCCGGCAAAAGCCTTCTCTTCTGGCCGACGCCGTTGAGGCATTGATCGGCGCCGTTTATCTTGACGGGGGGTTCAAGAAGGCCGATGAGATCGTAAGGCGGCTCTTCAATGATTTGGCCGGGGAAACGGATTTGGAAGAATGGGCCCGTGACTACAAGAGCCTGATTCAAGAGTACACCCAGCGTCGCTATGAATCCAGGCCTGAATACGTGCTTGTGGGCGAAAGCGGCCCTCCCCATGACCGCGTCTTTCGAATGGCCCTCCGCCTGCACGGTAGTGTGCTGGCGGAGGGGGAGGGCAGGACCAAAAAGGCCGCGGAACAGGAAGTGGCCCGGAGGGCTTATCGATGCCTCACGGAAGACGAGCCCAAAAGCTGATCATCCCGGTATTCATTCCCAACCAGGGATGTCCCCACCGGTGCGTATACTGCCGGCAGGAAGATGTCACCGGTATGGGGAAGAGTGTCCCAGGGCCCTCAGAGGTCAGGGAGATCCTTTCAAAAGCCGTCCGGTCACGTAAGTTCGAGTCGGCGTCTGACCGGGAAATAGCCTTTTATGGAGGGACGTTTACGGGTCTTTCCCTGGATGCCATGGAAGGCCTTTTGGCCGCGGCCTCTCCCTGGGTGGTTGACGGGTCCTTTCCGCGCATCCGAGTATCCACGCGGCCCGACGCCTTGGATGAGGCGCGTCTTTCCCTTATGCGGCGGCATGGTGTGACCACGGTGGAACTGGGTGTGCAGTCGCTGCATGACGACGTGCTTAGACAAACCAGGCGGGGCTATCTGTCCGATCAAGTGGATAACTCTGTGGCGCTGCTGCGGCAATTCGGTTATAGAGTGGGAGTCCAGCTAATGCCGGGTCTTCCCGGCGACAGTCAATCCAGGTTTCTCGAGACCGTGAAGAGGGCCGTGAAACTGGAACCTGATCTTGTTCGACTCTATCCCGCGCTTGTCCTTAAGGACACGGTTCTCGCGAAATGGTATCGCCGCGGTACTTACACGCCGTTTTCCCTGGACCGTGCGGTGGACCTGTGTGCCGAGGCATGCCGGCAGTTCGAGTCCAGAGGGATTCCAGTCATTCGAATCGGGCTGATGGCGTCTGAAGACCTGGTTGCAGAAGGGGGCGTACTGGCCGGTCCGTGGCACCCCGCTTTCGGTTTCTTGGTTCGATCCGCTGTCTACCATCGAGAGATACTGCGGCTCATTCCCGAGACCGCAGGAGCGATCCGAATCCGTGTCCACCCTCGGGATGTCTGCCTGGTAAGGGGATACAAAAACCGGGGACTCGCGACTCTTGCCGGGCGAGCCGGAATTTCCGCGCCGGAGATCATACAAGACCAAACAATCAGTCCCCTGAGGCCGGTGGTGGAGCTCGCATGAGAAGATCTCTCCTGCAGGATGAACTCCTTCACCACTTCCCGGCATAAGGCCACGGGTCAATAGGGGTCATTCCGCCTCTGACTTGGAATACCGCGTGAGGAGTCTTACTCCTCACTCATTATTGTCTTTTCGCGTTGAAGGCTGAATTGGAATTGAAAGGTTCTTCCATGGAAATCGAGCGTTCGCCAGGTGAGACCGGTGTGTTCCGTTCCGGTTTCATTGCTCTTGTGGGCCCGCCCAACGCGGGGAAATCCACCCTCATGAACCGTATGCTGGGGAAGAAGGTGGCGATTGTTTCTCCCAAACCACAGACCACTCGAAACCGGGTTCTGGGGATCTACCACGGGGAAGGATTCCAGATAGTGTTCATGGACACTCCTGGGATTCATAGGGCCCGAACTGCGCTTCATCGAAGCATGGTCACCTCGGCACGGGAGGCCTTCCACGAGGTGGATCTGGTGGCCGTATTGGTGGAAAGGGACAGACCCGAAGCGGCGGAGGTCGACCTTATCCTCTCCCACTTGAAGCAGACTGAAAAACCGGCGGTCCTGGTAATCAATAAGATCGATACAGGTCCCAAGGAGGCCCTTCTGCCCATAATCAGCGCATACTCAGGCCGCTATCGGTTCGATGCCATCGTGCCGGTGTCAGCCCTCACAGGGGAAGGTGTGAGAGATCTTTTCGAGGAATTCAAGAATCTTTTGAAACCGGGCCCTCGGTTTTTCCCCGACGATATGGATACCGACCGGACGGAGTCGTTCATGGCCGCCGAGATAATCCGAGAGAAAATATACCTCACAGTACAGCAAGAAATCCCATACTCAGCAGCGGTTACAGTGGATGTCATTGAGGAACGGCCGCAAAAAGGGGTCTTGTACGTTGCAGGACGAATTCATGTGGAGACTCCCGGCCAGAAGAAGATTCTGGTGGGCCGGGGAGGAAGCATGATCAAGGCGGTGGGCCAAAAGGCGAGGAAGGATCTGGAAGCCCGTTTTGCCACCCGCGTTTACCTGGATCTCATGGTTCGCGTGGAGAAGAACTGGAGCCGGGACACGAGGTCGTTACAACGCCTTGGATACTAAAAAAGACCAACCCCGGGAGTTGGGTCGGCCTTTTTTTAAGAGGAAAGAGTTCGTTGTTTGATTTCAACTCCCTCTATTGCAACACTCTTGCCAAAAGAGGCCGCTTTCATAACTATCTAATATTTCAAGAGTATTATCGTAGGGGCCCAGGCCTTTGTCTTGGAAAGGCGAAAACTGTTACGATATTGTAACCACGGAACAACGCCGCCGAGGCTGTCTTTATCCAACATGCTGATTTAAATGGCTAAATTGCTGTTACACTTTTGGACTCTCAATTGCCCAATCCGTACTTGTTCATCTTATAGTGCATAACCCTGCGACTGATTCCCAGCATGGCCGCAGCTTTGCTCTGGACGTTGTTGCAATAGTCCAGCGCCCTTTGAATCAGTTTTTCCTCTATTTTTTCAATTGCTTCCGGCAGAGGCATGTCCGGCGGCACCAGGTTGTTCAGGTCAATGCCCTCTCCCGCTTCCCTGGGTTCCAGAAGGTGGTCTGGCAATTCCTCCAGGCCGATTGTGCGACCGGTTTTGAGGATGAGGGCTCGTTCCATTACGTTCTCCAGCTCGCGCACGTTGCCGGGCCATGAGTATTCATAAAGGGCCTTCCATGCTTCCTGAGTTAGCTGGATATTATCCTTTTCATCTTCTTCGGCATACTTGTCGATGAAGTTTTTGACCAAAAGAGGGATATCCTCCGCCCTCTCCTTAAGAGAAGGCACCTCGATATGCATCACATTTAGGCGATAGAATAGGTCTTCCCTAAAGAGGTCGTTGGCCACATCCTCTTTTATATTTCGATTGGAGGCGGAGATTACTCGCACGTCCACCTCGATGGTTCGCGTCCCCCCAACCCTCTCGAACTCCATCTCCTGCAGTACGCGCAAGAGCTTTACTTGCAGTGCAGGGGGCATTTCGCCTACCTCGTCCAGGAAAAGTGTGCCACCGTCAGCGACTTCAAATCGCCCTTTTTTCATGGCCGTAGCCCCTGTGAAGGCACCCTTTTCGTGCCCGAAAAGTTCGCTTTCAAGTAATGTGTCTGTCAGCGCTCCACAGTTAATGGATACGAACGGTTGATTCCTTCGAGGGCTGTTGTAGTGGATAGCCTTGGCAATAAGCTCCTTTCCCGTTCCGGAAGAACCGGTTATCAACACGGAAGCCCTGGTTCCTGAAACCTTCCCCACAAGGTCGAAGATGGCCTGCATGGGCTTGCTCTTACCGATGATGTTGTCGAATCGGTACCGGGAGAGCAGTTCGTTATTGAGGCGTTGGTTTTCCCGGAGGAGCCGATGATTCTCGAGCGCCTTCTTTACGGTCAGCTTCAGCTCCTCGTTCTGGAAGGGCTTGGTGATGTAATCGAAAGCCTGTTTCTTCATTGCTTCCACAGCCATCTCGATGGTCCCGTAGGCGGTCATCATTATCAAGGGCAAATGAGGATTGATCTTTTTCACTTCCTCCAAAAGCTCCATGCCGCTCATGCCGGGCATTTTCATGTCTGTGATAACCAGATCCACATCCGCCTCGCGGACCTGGCGAAGGGCTTCCCTTGCGGTACCGGCCGTGAGGATTTCATACCCTTCGGGGCCCAGAAGGGCCTCAAGGACCACTTGGTAGTTCTTTTCATCGTCGACGATCAGGATGGTTTCCATTGCTGGGGCTCCTTGGGAAGCCGGATAACGACCCTGGTTCCTTTTCCGGTTTCGCTGTGGATGGTTATCCGACCGTTGTGGCCTTCAACGATTTTCTTGACAATGGAAAGGCCCAGTCCGGTGCCCTTCTCTTTCGTGGTAAAAAAAGGATTGAACAGCTTATTGATACTTTCTTCCGGAACGCCGCCACCCTGGTCCACGATTTCAACCCGTTGTGCTTCAGGCTCCTCGTTGAGCTCGACTTGGATCACCCCTCCCTTTTCTTGGGCCTGGACGGCATTGATCAGGATGTTTAGAAAGGCACGGTAAAGAAGGTTAGGGTCGGCCCTGAGATTGCATGAGCGGCCGTCCAGGTTGTGGCTGACTTGAATCCCATGCTTATCCAGTTCCGGTTTGAGAAATGACAGGTTTTTTTCCAGCACATCCACCAGGGAAACATCCCGTAAGTCGGGAGTCTGAGGTCGTGCGAAGTCCAAAAACTCCGTGACGATTCCGTTCAGGCGCACGGATTCTTCGCGAATCACCCCGGACAGACGGCGCTGGGTTTCGTCCGCCCCCGGGAGGCCGGCCATAAGCTCGGCCGTGCTCTGAATAATACCCAGAGGGTTCTTGATCTCATGAGAGACCCCCGCCACCATCTCTCCCAAGGCCGCCAACCGCTCGGCCTGGTGGAGTTGTGCCTCCAGTTCTCTCCTTTCCCTGGCCCGCTCCTCGATCAGGGTTTCCGCCTTTCGAACGATAAGAAGAAGCGCTACGAATATTGCGCCCATGATCAGTATGGAAAGACCGAATATCAGGTACTGGAATCGAGCTATGGATTCATACTGCTCGCCCATGTCCTGGATAATCTCGAATACCCCGGCCACATAGCTTCTTGATCCAATGAACGGATGGGCCCCCCGGAAAGGGATGTAGGTTCTGAGCTTGTGTTCCCCTGAAATGGGGTTGAAATCCAGGTCCCATAGCTTTTCCCTGTCCGAGATCATGCGTGAGGAACTTTCCCCTTTTAAAGCATTTTCATATCCCGGAGTTCTTTTCACTTCCTCGCCTATCAGCCTGGGATCCGTGCTGTATGCAATAACCCCTTTTTCGATATCGTATATATTTACAAGGTCGATCTTCAGGCCGTGAATTGTGTTTTGCACGACCCGATCCATCAGTTCCTGCTGCTCCTTGTCTCTGAGCCGTATCTGGTCGTACCGGATAAGGGCGGGCACGGCGAAGTTTTGAAAAACCTGGTGGTTCAGGTTCTTTCCCACCAGCAAGGCATAGTTTTCATAGCTTCCAAGCAGGATCTCTTTTGCTTTTTGGGATATGGCGAGGGAAAAGGGAAAGCTGAATATGACAAGCACCACAAAGCTCGCAGAGGCGAAGAATTTTACCAGCCTGAATTGTTTGCCTTCGGGATTGTGGTGGCTGTGATTCGTTGTCAATTTCTGAACCCTTAATCTTTGAAGACGATCTAAAAAAAACGACGGTGGACAAGTCGAGCTGCATTACCTATCATCCGGAGGACTAATCGGCCGAACGTTCATGGCAGGCTTTGGCCTCCTTCGCCATAAGCCCTTGTAAAAGTCAGGACCGCCGGAGTATCCTTAGGATGAGCCGGTTGAAACGTCGCGGCAGCAAGCTCTGGGCCCTTGTTATAACACCATCCTGCATAGCGGTAAAGCCCGGGAAAAAGAGGACGGTAAACCGCAAGACTTCATGGATCATGGCTTTAAGGAAGAGTAACAAAGAGATCCCATTTATGCTTTACGCCGATGACCGTGGACGGCTTTTCGAGCATCCTTTTCTCCGCATGGCCGGATTTTCGGGGTATGAGCCCTTTCCTCTTCAGGAGGCAGACCTTGTCCGGGTACCTAAGTTCAGCAAGATGTTTTTTCTTCCAGGCTGCCCTCCCGTCGGCGTAAATCCGGACACCGGTGAGTACGAAGTCCTGGAAGAGGCCCGCGTGGGAAGGCGAATGGGGAGATGTTACGCTGTTGCCGCCTTTCTCGAGCCCGGCATAGTGCGTACTCATCTCCCCGCATCAGACTACCGGGACAAAGATATCGTGCTTCCCACCTGGGCCTACACAGCGGTGGGATACCGGGGGGGGAATTACTGGGCCGCCGGCTTCAGGGTGGAGCAGAACCCCAGGTGGGACCCCCGAAACTACGATGACCGGGAACTAGTCCCTGCGATTGAGTCTTACAGGCTCGAACACAAGGGCCCCCTGGTGGAGCATTTGGCCCATTGCGCCGCGGGCAACCACTGCTTTGCAGCCAAGAACCTCTTCCTGAGAAGGTGGGAGGCGCCCCTGCCGGTGAGCCGGGCCTGTAATGCAGCCTGCCTGGGGTGCCTGTCCCTTCAGCCTGATGCCGGTTGTGCGGCCTCCCACCATCGCATCTCGTTCAAGCCCTCTGTGGAGGAGATAGCGTCTCTGGCCGTGGACCATCTTGAGGCATCCCCCAGAGCCATAGTGAGCTTCGGCCAGGGATGCGAAGGTGAGCCGCTCACGGAGCATCAACTGATCGCTGCCGGCATACGAAGAATTCGAGAAAGGACGGATCGAGGGACCATCAACCTGAACACCAATGGAAGCATGCCGGATCGGGTGCGTGATATTGCAAAGAGCGGCCTGGATTCGATTCGGATCAGCTTGAACAGCGCCAGGGGCGGTTTCTACAGGGCGTACTATAACCCCAGGGGATACGACCTTGATGATGTGGTCGAGTCCGTGAGGCTGTCTCGCGAAATGGGGCTCTACACCATGGTCAACTATCTGGTCTTCCCGGGGATCTCGGACCAGGAGGCCGAACTGGAGGCCCTGAAGGAAATGATAGTGAGGACCAAAGTCCAGTTTCTCCACCTTAAGAACCTCTGCATCGATCCACAAATATACCTTGAGAGCATGCCTCGGGAAAGTTCTCCGGTCCTTGGAATGCGGTGGATGGCCTCCGAGTTGACTCGAACTTTTCCCGACTTGTCTATCGGTTACTTCAACCAGCCCGTGCGGGACTGAGTTGCGGCCTAAGCCTGCTTTTCACGGGCCACTGCCCGGTACCCTATGTCCGTACGAAAATAGGCGTCCTCCCAACTGATGTTCCGGACCTGTTCATAGGCCCTGGACTGGGCTTCCGCCACCGTACGACCGAGGGCGGTCACGCAAAGCACGCGCCCGCCGTTGGTGACCACCCGTCCGTCCCTTATTGCCGTGCCTGCATGAAAGATCTTGAGGTCGTCCTGTTCGTCCTCGGGAAGGCCTCTGATGGGGTCTCCCCTACGGTAAGACCCTGGATAGCCGCCCGCCGCCATGACCACTCCCAGGGCAGCACGTTCATCCCACTCTCCCTGGAAGCGGCTCAAGGTTCCATCCAGGGCTGCGCTGGAAAGTTCGGTGAGGTCTGATCGAAGACGCAATAAAACAGGCTGCGTTTCCGGGTCTCCGAAGCGGCAGTTGTACTCAAGGACACGTGGCTCCCCCTGTTCGGATACCATGACACCCGCGTAGAGAAACCCCTGGTAAGGATGACCCTCGGAAGCCATGCCCATCACTGTAGGCTCTATGACCTCGGTCATTATGCGCTCGTATACCTCTGGTGTCACCACGGGGGCCGGGGAGTAGGCGCCCATTCCACCGGTGTTGGGCCCGGCGTCAGCGTCGTCTCTTGCCTTATGATCCTGGGATGTGGCCAAGGGCAGGATGCCCTCTCCGTCCACCATGACGATGAAGCTGGCCTCTTCTCCTTCGAGGAGTTCCTCCATAACGATGGTCCGGCCGGCGTCTCCAAAGCGGCGCCCCGAAAGCATTCCTTCGGCCGCTTCCAGGGCTTCCCGTTCAGTTCGCGCGAGAATAACCCCCTTCCCTGCGGCCAGGCCGTCGGCCTTCACCACAATGGGTGTGCCCCTCTCTTGCATGTATCGCTTCACCGGCTCCAACTCCCGGAAAACCGCGTATTCAGCGGTGGGAATTTTGTGCCTTTTCATGAAGTCCTTTGAGAAGGCCTTGGACCCTTCCAGGCGGGCGGCGGTCCGGGTGGGGCCGAAGCAGCGAAGCCCGGCGTTATCGAAGGAATCCCTTATTCCTGCAACCAGAGGGTCCTCCGGCCCCACAATGGTTAGCTCCACGTCTTCATTCTGAGCGGTTTGTATTAAACGTTCTATATCCGTAGCCTGTACAGGTATATTTTCCACTCCGCGTTCCAGGGCCGTTCCGGCATTTCCGGGCGCTACTATGACCCTGTCAACATGATCCGATTGTGCTATTTTCCATGCCAGGGCGTGTTCTCGCCCCCCACTGCCGACAATCATCACGTTCATGGGACTTCTCCCTTTCGAATAAGGTGAATATGCTTGAGGTTTTAATGAGCTTCCTTGTCATGGGATGACACGTATTCGTGAGCCGGGGAAGCGCCTTGCAACTCTAACCTCACAGAACGGCGATGTAAAGGAGGGCGTTAAGAGAGAATGCAGGTCAATCCGCCGGGAGGGAATCATCGGGATACCGAAGGCCCTTCATAATCGAGGTTTTTCAAAAGGGAAAACCAGCAAAGCGGATTGTTAGGAGCCTTCACGGGACAAGAAGAGATCAATGATTTCTGTTGTCATGAGAGGGATTTTACGATTTAATCAATGTCCGGAATGATCACAAAACATGATTACAAAAATGGCCTGTGAAGGTGCGGCCGGTTACTCACTGACGGCTTTCCCAATTTCAGGGATGGGATGCTATGGATGAGGGCTTTAATATTCGGTTTAAGGGAATGCAGGTATTTATTGCGATCTTCCTGGCTGTATGGTTGATCGGGTGTTCGGCCGAGGACCCCCCTTCCACTTCCGGCGACCCCGAGGTGGTCAGGAAATCCATTGAACCGCCCCCTTTCCCCGTTTCCATGGACGTGGAGGCTGAGGATAATGGAGAGCCGGCCCCAAGTTTGATGAGACCTCTTGCATCAAAGGTCACGCCTTCCGAGGAATCGTTTGCTGAGGACTCTACGGCCGGCCGTGGGGAGTCACGGTTTTCAAATGCGGATTTGAAAGCGGACACGAGGAGCCTGCCTGAGACAGATGATGAGGCCGAGCATGCCGAATCAGAGCCTAATGACCGATTATACACTGTTCTTCCGGGAGACTCTCTTGCCGTTATCGCAGGCCGTGAAGACGTGCTTGGAGATCCCCTAAAGTGGATTGTCCTTTATCAGTTGAATCGGGATAAACTGGAAGGGCTTGTCTTGGATGAACGGCTTCCGGAAAGACCGCTTCCTGAGGGCCTGCGGCTTCGATACAGCCTGACCGAGGATGAAATTAAGCGGTTGGAGACGGCTTCCGATCGTGCGTGGGTTGTTAACGTGGTCTCTTCTCTCACTGCGGACCGTATCGACGGTCCTGCCGTTATACTCCTGGGACAGGGTTACCCGGTTTACATCAGCCGCGCAGTGGTTGAAGGCCGGAATTGGATGAGGCTTAGGGTGGGGTTTTTCAAGGACCGGGAATCCGCCCTAAATGAGTGGAACAAGCTTAAGGAGTTCCTTGAACAGGAGGAGTCATGGCCTGTGAAGATAGGGCCTGAGGAAAGAGCCGAATATGCGGAACTTCTGATGCCCGTTTATTTGCTTGATGGTCCCTATTGATGTTTGCTGTGAAACATATGGTAGCAGAAAGGCGAGATCCGGATTGGAGGAAATGAAAGGGAATCGCGTCATCCTGGGGGTGACAGGCGGTATTGCCGCATATAAGGCGGCGGAGTTGGCTCGGCTCCTGGTCAGAAACGGGGCCGAAACAAAGGTTGCCATGACAAAAAACGCAGCCAAGTTCATCACTCCATTGACGTTTGAGGCCATCACGGGAAACCGGGTGGTTCGAAAGCAGTTCGACGCTTTCAATGACCCCATGGATCACATATCATGGGGGCAGGACGCGGACCTGATCATCGTGGCACCCGCCACGGCCGATTTCCTGGCAAAGATGGCCATGGGTATTGCGGACGACTTCCTCTCTACCATGATGCTGGCAGCCACAGCTCCTATTCTTGTCTGTCCCGCAATGAACGATCGTATGTTTGGGCATCCTGCGGTTCGGAAAAACATCAATGTCCTTCGAAAAAGGGGAGTTGAGGTCATGGATCCGGGCTCCGGCGATCTGGCCTGCGGCGCAACAGGACCTGGCAGGCTGCCTGAGCCCGTGGATATACTTGACAAGGCCCTGGCCGTCATTGCTCCCAAGGACTTAAAGGGCAGAACGGTCCTTGTTACGGCCGGCCCCACAATGGAACCCATCGATCCGGTAAGGTTTATATCAAACCGCTCCAGCGGCAAGATGGGATATGCCCTGGCCAGGGTTGCGAGCCGCAGAGGTGCGTCGGTGATACTGGTTAGCGGGCCCACAGGACTAAGGCCTCCTTCAGATGTAAGGTTTGTGGGCGTTTGCTCAGCGGAAGATATGAGGGCGGCCGTCCTTGCGCACTGGACCGATTGCGACGCCGTTATCAAGGCGGCCGCGGTTGCTGATTACCGGCCACGAGAATTCTATGGACGAAAGGTGAAGAAGGGTCAGGAGGACCGGATTCTGGGTCTTGTGTGCAACCCGGACATCCTGGCTGAGCTTGGAAGAGAACGCAGGGACAGTTCCTGCATCCTGGTGGGGTTTGCCGCGGAAACCGAAGCTCTGCTGGAAAACGCCCAGGAAAAGCTCAAGAAAAAGAATGTGGATATGATAGTGGCAAACGACGTTTCACGGCCGGGAGCGGGTTTTGACGAAGACACCAACCTTGTGAACATACTGCACAGGGACGGGCGTGTGGAGTCGTTGCCCATGATGAGTAAGGACGAGGTCGCAGGCCGAATCCTGGACAGGATAGCGGAGCGATGGAACGAAGGGTAACCCCTCAAGAGGACTTAAGGGAGACTGTCCGGCTCATCAGGGCCCTTATGTCGGGCGACAGGGAATTCGGGATGGATCCGCCGGTGGTTTCCTCCTCGGTGTTCGAAAGGCTGGAGAGGACCCCATTGAAGAACACGGGTCTTTCAAGCGAGAAGGGACCGGCCCGGACTCTCCATGAGCTTCAGGAGATACTGGGCGATTGCAGGCGATGCCCTCTACACACCGGCCGTAAGAAACTGGTGTTCGGAGAAGGCCACCTGCGGGCGAGACTCCTTTTCGTAGGGGAAGGGCCGGGTGAAGAGGAGGACCGGACCGGGCGCCCTTTTGTGGGCGAGGCGGGGCGGCTGCTTACTCGGATCATCGAAGCCATGGGCCTTTCACGAAGTGATGTGTATATATGCAACGTGGTGAAGTGCAGACCTCCACGTAACCGTAATCCCATGGGCCTGGAGATCGCCTCCTGCCTCCCGTTTCTTAAGCGGCAGATCGACCTGGTTGCACCGAAAGTGATCTGCACCCTTGGAAGAGTGGCCGGCGAAGCCCTTCTGGGCGGGACCTTTTCGGTTACCAGGGACAGGGGTAAATGGCTGGAGTATGAAGGCGTGCCGGTGATGCCTACGTTTCATCCTGCATACCTGCTCAGGAACCCGGCGGCCAAACGGAATGTGTGGGAGGATGTCAAGAAAATCATGAAAGTTCTCACCCCGGCCGGAGGAAGTCATGGGTAATGTCCGTGGTTTATTGATACTTCTCATCCTATGCCTTGTGCTTTCTCTGGTCAACGTGCGGTTCCTGCCCGCAAGTGAACCCGGAGCCGGGAATGCCCTGGTAATAGAACTCGACGGCACCATCAATCCGGGCACTGCACTTTACGTTGCCCGCGGCATTGAAGAGTCCCGGGATCTTGGGGCGAATCTCATTATCATACGACTTGATACCCCGGGTGGACTGGCCAGTTCCATGAGGACCATGGTCAAGGCCATACTGAATTCCACGGTTCCTGTGGTTGTTTATGTGGGCCCCCAAGGAGCCGGTGCCGCATCGGCCGGCGTCATGGTGACGGTGGCGGGTCACGTGGCTGCAATGGCACCAGGAACAAACATAGGAGCGGCTCATCCGGTTGCTGCCGGAGGCAAGGATATTCAGGAAGAGATGTCCAGGAAGGTCATTAACGACATGGCCTCATACGGTCGAGGAATCGCCGATGAAAAAGGCCGCAACGGGGAGTGGGTGGAGCAGGCCATAAGAGAGAGCGTGTCGGTGACTGCAGAGGAGGCCCTTGAAAAGAATATCATCGATCTCATTGCCGAGGACCTGGACGACCTCCTCGTGAAACTGGAGGGAAGAGAAATCGTGTTTCAGGGTAAGACGGTGTCCCTGGCCACTGAAACCCTGGAGTTTGTCCACTATGAACCCGGCTTCCGCGATAAAGTACTCAGAACAATAAGCGACCCTAACATAGCATACATACTCATGATGATAGGCCTTGCGGGCCTCTATTTCGAGCTCAGCAATCCCGGAGCGATCCTGCCCGGGGTCATAGGCGCGATCTCCCTGATTCTGGCCTTCTTCTCGTTCCAGGCGCTGCCTGTGAATTACGCCGGGCTGCTGCTCATCTTGCTGGGCGTGGTGTTGTTCATAGCTGAGATTAAGGTCCCGAGCTACGGGCTTCTTTCTGTGGGGGGATTGATTTCCATGACCCTGGGGTCTATCATGCTGTTTGAAGACGTGGGAGTGCCTTTTCGAGTTATCCTGCCGACGGTTGCATTGGTGGGATGTTTTTTCATTGTGGTGGCCGGTCTGGCGGTTAGGGCTTATCGTGCCAGACCCAAGGGCGGATCCGAGGGAATTATCGGTGAGATCGGGGTGGTTCAGACACGCCTCCAGCCCGACGGCCTGGTTTTCGTACACGGAGAGACCTGGCGGGCCCGGGCGGATGAGTATATTGAGCCGGAAGAGGAAGTGGAGGTCACCGGCATCCAGGGTCTGACGTTGGTGGTGAGACGTGCGGCGGGCAAGACCCGGAAGGTTCGGTGAGGGTTGCAAGGAGGGCCGGCTCCTGATATGAATGTCCGGTCATC
Source organism: uncultured Desulfobacterales bacterium (assembly GCA_964413125.1). GTDB lineage: Bacteria > Desulfobacterota > DSM-4660 > Desulfatiglandales > HGW-15 > JAIPEI01. Next base: position 6,642 of record CAYPSZ010000360.1, on the reverse strand, counting down.
AGATCGGTTGAGGAGGTAAGGCTATGTCTTATATAGTGGTACTGGTTCTGGTGGTCATGTTTCTGGCCTCGGCCGTCAAGGTATTGCGGGAGTACGAGCGGGGCGTTATCTTTCGTTTAGGTCGCGTTATCAAGACAAAAGGCCCGGGCCTGATCATACTCATTCCGGTGATCGATAAGATGGTGAAGGTGAGCCTTCGCCTGGTGGCCATGGACGTGCCTTCGCAGGATGTAATCACCAGGGACAACGTCTCGGTCAAGGTTAACGCGGTCATATATTTTCGCGTCATGAACCCCACGAACGCCACGGTGGAGGTGGAAAACTACCTGTTCGCCACCTCCCAGTTGTCTCAGACAACCCTTCGAAGCGTGTGCGGCACCGTGGAACTGGATGAACTGCTGGCCGAGCGGGAGAAAATAAACACCCGCCTACAGGAGATACTGGACAGCCATACGGATCCTTGGGGCATCAAGGTATCCAACGTGGAGGTCAAGCACATCGACTTGCCGGACGAGATGCAAAGGTCCATGGCACGGCAGGCAGAGGCCGAGCGGGACAGGCGGGCTAAAGTGATCAATGCCGAGGGTGAGTACCAGGCGGCAAACCGTTTGGCCGACGCCGCGGAGATCATTCAGAGATATCCGGAAGCGCTTCAGCTCCGGTATCTCCAGACCCTCAGGGAAATCTCGTCTGAGAGCAATTCGACCACGCTCTTTCCGATTCCCATTGATCTGTTGACACCTTTTATCCGAAAGAAACTGGAATCCTAACAAAGGCCCGCACAGGGCTGATGGAATGGAAATTCAACCCTCAAACATCACAGTAACGGAGTCAGCTATGGAGGAAGAAAACAAAACGCAGGAAGAAACCAAGGACAAAGCAAGGCTCAAGGCGGATGAGATCGGCAAGCCGCTCGACAAGATGACCGCCATCGAACTCCGTGAAGTGGCCGTTCTTATTGAAGGCGTTACAGGCGCCAGTGCCATGAAAAAGGACGAGCTGCTCAAAATCATAAGGGAGGCCTGGGGAATTGCAGAAGAAGAGGGGCCGGGAAGGAGGAAGGCGGCGCGTTCCGGGGTTACGGTCAACGAACTCAAGAAGAAGGTTGCACGTTTAAAGAAAGAAAAGGCGGAAGCCCGAAAAGCGGATGACCGTGTCCGTGTTGATATCCTCAGACGGCGGGTCAATCGATTGAAAAAGCAGACCAGGAAAGCAGCACGGGCCTGATACGAAAACGGGTTTTATCGGTGAAAAGGCCGTCAAGGGGAGAGGCTGGACCCGTCCGGGCCTCTTTTTTTGTGCTCTATTTTATGTGAGCACCGGTTGTTCGCATATTACCCTGGAAAGCCGGTCACTCGTCACTTTCTCTTGATACCCTTGTGTGACAAGAGGGTGTCATGAACGTTCGGCATGGAGCCGCGGATCAATGGAAATGCAAGGGGAAGGCCTGGAGTCCGAGATGGGAAGGGTCGTTGCGGTGATTCCAGCCGCCGGAGCCGGTATCCGCATGGGAGCCGGTCTGCCCAAACAGTTCCTGTCCTTGGGAGGAAAAGCCGTCCTTGCCCTCACCCTTGAGGCCTTTGAACGTTGTTCTGCGATCAGGACCGTTGTCCTGGTCGTGCCCGCCGAACAGGTGGGCTACTGCGGGAGGGAGATTGTTTGCGGGCACGGTCTCAAAAAGGTCCGGCGTATCGTTGCCGGGGGAGCCCGCAGGCAGGATTCAGTCCGTTACGGCCTGGAGGCATGCCCGAAGGAGTGCGATATCGTGGTGGTGCATGATGGTGTACGCCCTCTGGTGCGGCCGGTCTTGATCCAGCGTGTGGTGGCCGAGGCCCGAAAGCACGGGGCCGCTATTGCGGCTCTTCCGGCCAGGGAGACCGTCAAGGAGATCCTTCCCGGGGGCTGGGTCGGGCGGACGCTGGACCGCAGCAAAATATGGATGGTTCAGACCCCTCAGGCGTTTCGTCTCAAAGACCTTACGGAGGCCCATAAACGGGCCGTGGAGCAAGGGTGGGAAGAGATGCCGGATGATGCGGCCATGCTGGAAAGGTCTGGTGTGCCGGTGCGGGTGATTGAGGGGGCCGAAGACAACATAAAGGTCACTACCCCGAACGATCTTGATGTGGCCCTTTTTATGCTTGACAGGCAAAGGGGAGCAGATTCCTCCATGTGAGTTGTCGGGTCACGAAAGGCATGTATGATCATACGAATCGGCACCAGAGGAAGCCGGTTGGCCCTTGCCCAGAGCAATTGGGTGGGTGAACGTCTCGAAGCAAACCATTGCGGTCTGAAGGTTGAATTGGTCCGCATTAAGACCAAGGGAGACAGGATTTTGGACTCGCCCCTGAGCCTGGTGGGCGGTAAAGGACTATTTGTCAAGGAGATAGAGGAGGCCCTGTTAAGGGGTGAGGTGGATGCGGCTGTGCACAGCATGAAGGATGTTCCCACCGAACTTCCCCACGGCCTGGGGATGCGTGTCTTTCCGGAGCGGGAAGACCCAAGGGACGTTATGGTTTCGGCCCGGGGTGAGCCGTTGGACCGCTTGTCCGGCGGTGCCAGGGTGGGGACGAGCAGCCTGAGACGTGGAGCCCAAATCCTGCATCTTCGGCCTGACTTGAAGGTGTGTTCAGTCCGAGGTAATGTGGGAACAAGGCTCAAGAAGGTCGAAACAGGAGAAGTCGATGCAGTGGTTCTGGCTGCGGCCGGATTACGCCGACTTGGACTGGAAGGAAAGATCACTCAGTTTCTCTCCACTTCTCTGATAATGCCGGCCATGGGACAGGGGGCGCTGGGTGTGGAGATGAGGCTGGATGATGACAAGACGTGGGACCTGTTTCGTTTTCTCAACCACAAGCATACCGAGATCCGTATCAGGGCCGAACGTGCCCTTCTGGAGAGGCTTGAGGGCGGGTGCCAGGTCCCAATCGCTGGTCATGCGGTTCTGGAAGGCGACATGCTTGTCTTGAGTGGGCTTGTGGCGGAGCTTGACGGAAGCATACTCATAGCCGATGAAGTTGCAGGAGACCCCGACCGTCCCGAAGAACTGGGCCGTATCTTGGCTCGATCGCTTCTGGATGCCGGTGCCGGGGACATCCTGCAGCGGGTGTATGGCGGTATGGAAGGTGATGTGCATTAGTTCATTTACCCTTGCGATCTTTGGGAGACGGTAATCACTCCATGACGGACAATAAGCACGGTATTGTATACCTGGTGGGGGCCGGTCCTGGTGATCCCGGGCTCCTTACCATCAAGGCCCGCAAATGCCTGCAGCAGGCAGAGGTTGTGGTTTACGATTACCTCGCAAACCCGGCCTTCTTGGACTTCACCCGGGAAGGGGCTGAACTGGTGTATGTGGGCAAGAAGGCGGGTGCTCACACCCTAAGCCAGGATGAGATCAACCGTCTTATCGTGGATCTGGCCCGCAAGGGCAAGCGAGTGGTTCGCCTTAAGGGAGGCGATCCCTTCATCTTCGGCCGCGGTGGTGAAGAGGCTGAGGAACTCGCTGCCGCAGGTATACCTTTTGAGGTTGTCCCCGGGGTGACTTCAGCAGTTGCGGTTCCCGCATATGCGGGTATCCCTCTGACCCACCGGGATATGACCGCGAGCGTGGCGTTTATTACGGGACACGAAGACCCTTCCAAGCAGGAGACCTCCATCGCCTGGGATCGGTTGGCAACAGGTGTGGGCACCCTTGTTTTCCTTATGGGCGTGGGCAACCTGCCTAAAATTGTGGACCGTTTGCTTGCACACGGCCGGGCGACGGACACGCCTGTTGCCGTAATCAGGCGTGGGACGGTGTCGCAACAGCGTACCGTGACAGGGCCCCTAAAGGATATTGCGCGGATAGTCCAAGATGAGAGGATTGAGCCCCCGGCCATAATCGTGGTGGGTGAGGTGGTGTCTCTCAGAGAGAGACTGAACTGGTATGAGCGTCGCCCTCTGTTCGGACGCAGGATCGTGGTGACCCGGGCCAGGGAGCAGGCCAGCGCTTTTATGGCTCGCCTGAGCGAGTTGGGCGCCGAGTGCATACAATTCCCCACCATCCGGGTGGTGCCTCCCGAGAGTTGGGAGCCTCTGGACCAGGCGATTCAAGACCTGGGGACTTATGGCTGGCTTCTCTTCACCAGTGTGAACGGAGTGCGCTTCTTTTTCCATCGGCTTGAGGCGGCTGAAAAGGATGCGCGCCACCTTGGAGGAATTCGCGTGGGTGCGATCGGTCCGGCCACAGCCGATGCCCTGAAGGCGCACGGTATTCGCCCGGACCTGATGCCGCAGGAATACCGTGCAGAGTCCGTCGTGGAAGCCCTTGGATGTGAACCGCTTGAAGGCGTGAGGGTGTTGCTGCCGCGGGCGGAAACGGCCCGGGAGGTCCTGCCCGAAGAACTCAGACTCAGGGGAGCCATAGTGGATGTGTTGCCGGCGTACCGGACCGTGAAACCCGGCCGGGACACGGCACAAATACGCACAATGCTGAAGAGAGGAAAGATTGACCTTATAACTTTTACGAGTTCATCCACGGTAACGAATTTCGCGGGCATGTTTGAGGGAGATGCCGCCTCCTTAAGGGAATGGATGCAACGAACCTCTGTGGCCTGCATTGGCCCGATAACCGCTAATACTGCTGCGGAACTGGGGTTTTCCGTGGACCTGGTGCCTTCCAGTTATACGATTGATTCCCTTATCAAGGCTGTTTTGGACTTTTTTAACCGGTGAGAATTAAGGAGTGTTGAATGCAATTCGAAAAGGACATTCTCTGCATAGGCGCAGGATATGTGGGCGGTCCCACCATGTCGGTGATCGCTGATCGGTGTCCGCAATACCGGGTGACCGTTGTGGATATTGACCAAGAACGTATCCGCGCCTGGAACAGCGACCGCCTACCCATTTACGAGCCCGGCCTGGATGAGGTGGTGGCAAGGGCCCGGGGGCGAAATCTTTTCTTTTCAGCGGACATTGCCGGGACCATTGAACAAGCCCGGATCATATTCGTCTCGGTGAACACGCCCACTAAGACCTTCGGGCAGGGGGCCGGCCGGGCCGCGGATCTCCAGTACTGGGAAAAGACCGCACGGCAGATCCTGGAAAATTCTTCATCGGACAAGATCATAGTTGAAAAGTCCACCCTGCCTGTACGAACTGCGGCGGCCATGGAAAGGATCCTGAATTCCACGTCTGAAAAGCCTCATTTCGAGGTGGTCTCCAACCCGGAGTTTCTGGCCGAGGGCACAGCCGTCAATGACCTGGAAAACCCGGACAGGGTCCTGGTGGGCTCAAGAGAGACCCCTGAGGGGATTCGGGCGCGAAAGGAGATCGTAGAGATCTATGCCAAGTGGGTGCCTAAAGAACGGATCCTGGAGAGCAACATTTGGAGTTCAGAACTGTCCAAGCTTACCGCCAATGCCTTCTTGGCCCAGCGGATCTCGTCGATCAACTCCATCTCAGCCCTGTGCGAGAAGACCGAGGCGGAGGTGGACGAGGTGGCATTCGCCATTGGGATGGACTCCCGGATCGGGAATAAGTTCCTCAAAGCCAGCGTGGGTTTCGGAGGGTCCTGCTTTAAGAAGGACATCCTGAATCTCGTCTACATCTGTGAGAACTACGGGCTTGACGAAGTCGCCCGATACTGGGAATCGGTTATTAGGATAAACGAGTGGCAGGAGGATCGTTTCGTCCGTAACATGCTGAGCAATATGTTCAACACGGTGGCGGGAAAGCGCATAGCCCTTTTCGGCTTCGCTTTCAAGGCCAATACGGGTGACACCCGCGAGTCACCGGCGATCCATGTGGCAAGGGGCCTTTTGAACGAGCACGCCCAGGTGGTCATCACCGACCCCAAGGCCCTTGAAAACGCGCGGGCTGATCTGGCCGATGTGGAGGGGGCCGTTACATTCGAGGAGGACCCGTACAAGGCCGCGGACGGGGCCCACGCCATAGCCGTGGTCACGGAGTGGGATCTTTTTCGAACGCTGGACTATGAGCGCATATTCCAGGGAATGGTTTGGCCGTCCTTCATTTTTGACGGGCGTAATATACTGGATCATGAAAGACTTTACCAGATAGGCTTCAACGTCTTTGCCATAGGAAAGGCCCCGCTGAAGCATTTCAAGTGAAGGTAAACCGTTGCCTGATGGAACACGTCATGGCCGGATTTTGAGAACTCCCGTAGTGGGATGGAGGATGGCATGCCGAACGTAGTCGTAGTGGGGACCCAGTGGGGAGATGAAGGTAAGGGTAAGGTCGTGGATCTTCTCACTGCCAAGTCGGACGTGGTAGTCCGTTATCAAGGCGGTAACAACGCCGGTCACACATTGGTTGTGGAGGGGCGGCAGACAATATGCCACCTGATTCCTTCCGGAATACTGCATCCGGAGAAAAAATGCCTCATAGGGAACGGCGTGGTGGTGGACCCGGAGGTTCTCCTTGAAGAGATGGAAACTCTCAAAAGCCAGGGTATCCATGTAGGGCCTGATAATCTCGGGCTCAGCGAAAAGGCCCACATCATTCTGCCTTATCACCGCGCTTTGGATACTGCCAGGGAAGGGGCTAAAGGTGCTCTTAAGATAGGCACCACCGGGCGCGGAATAGGTCCTGCTTATGAAGACAAGGCTGCACGGATCGGTATTCGGGCCATGGACCTGTTGG
>CAYPSZ010000359.1:0-7941 GCA_964413125.1 uncultured Desulfobacterales bacterium | reverse complement strand
GTCGTGAATGATCTTCTCGGCAATGGAGGTGGTAAGTAGTTCCAGGGCTCGTTTCTGATGCTCGTTAAGATCGCCGAGCCCTGACAGGCTTCGGCGCAACTCAGCCCTACGGATCTCCTCGACCTTTTCCTTAAGACTTATCATCGTAGGAACGACTCCCAAGGTCTTCAGCCAGGCCTCGAACCGCAGAACCTCTTCTTCGACAATCCTCTCGGCCTTCACCGCCTCCTCACGACGCTGTGCCCTGTTGACCTCCACAACTCCTTTGAGGTCATCGATGTCATACACATAGGCGTTTCCCAGGCTGTTTACTTGGGGCTCCACATCCCTGGGGACGGCTATGTCGATAAAGAACAGCGGCCTGTTCTTTCTTTTCCTGAATGAGCGTTTAACCTGTTCGTGGGTGATTACGTAGTCAGGCGAGGCTGTTGATGTAATTACTATGTCAACTTGCATTAATTGCGACTCGATTTCTTCAAAATAGACCGGCTTGCCGTGGAATACCCGGGCCGCCTGAACAGCTCGATCGAAAGTTCGGTTGGCCACAAACACTTGGCTGACCCCATGGCTCAGCAAATGCCTTGCCGCAAGCTCGGCCATTTCCCCCGCTCCCACAAGAAGCACTTTTCGGCCTTCCAGTTGGTGGAATATCTTCTTGGCGAGTTCAACGGCCGCATAGCTGATGGAAACAGCGGCATCCGAGATGCCTGTCTCGGTACGCACCCTCTTGGCTACATGAAAGGCCCTGTGCATGAGGCGGTTCAAGATGACACCCGAGGTCTTGGCCCGTGTCGACTGAAAATAGGCCTCTTTGATTTGGCCAAGTACCTGAGGCTCACCCACCACCATGGAATCAAGGCTGGACGCCACCTTGAATATGTGCCTGATGCTCTTCATGTCCATAAGGGTGTACAGGCTGGAGGCCAGCACCTCCGGTCGAATACCTCCAAGTTCTGAAAATACTTCCAGAATGCTGTTTCGGGCTTCATCGACATTATCAGTGGTATAGAGGACCTCAACCCGATTGCACGTTGAGAGATAAAGGCCTTCTCGAAATGCAGGATTCTCACGCATGGCCGAGAGTGCGCGTGACACGTTTTCCGGATCTCTGGCCAGGCATTCTCTGATCTCAACTCGCGCAGTCTCGTGGTTCATGCCGACGGTTACGATATTAATCATTGCGTGGCCCGTCCCTCCAGGCTGCTGAAGCTGTGATAATCACTGAACAAAAGGCTGACGCCTATGAAAGTGAAGATCAGGAGTCCGAAACACACAATGGACATCACGGCAGCACGCCTCCCTCGCCATCCCACCGTGAGCCGCTCGTGCAGAAGCACGGCGTAAGCCAGCCACGTAATAAGAGACCAGACTTCCTTAGGATCCCATTGCCAGTATGTCCCCAGGGCCTGCTGGGCGTAAATGGCGCCGCTCACCATACCCAGCGTCAGAAGAGGGAAACCGATTACAAGGGCATGGTGATTGATGGAATCCAGTGTCTGCAAGGAAGGAAGTCGAGTATACAAGAAACCGAAGCGCTTCCCCTTGATCTGCCCTTCCTGGAGCAGGTACATGACAGCAGCCGCAAACATGATTGCGAACATCCCGTCCCCTGCAAAGATGGTCACCACATGGATAGTGAGCCAAATGCTCTTGAACAGAGGGCTGACCTCAACGGTCTCTGTCCCGGGTATGGTGGAGGAGAGAATCATCAGAACGGCGGCCAGCGGCGCGATAAACGACCCGAGGACCATGAGCCGGAACCTGAGCTGAAACAAGAGATAAGCCCCTGTGATGGACCAGGCGAAGAACCCCAAAGCCGACTTCAGGCTCAATACCGGGGCGGTACCCATTGCAATGTACTGGTGAATAAGAAAAACCGTGTGAACCGAAAAGCCCGCTACAAGTATCCTATAGGACCATGTGAAAACGGACTTTCTCTGCCGAACTATGAAAACGATCATTCCTCCGGTCGCCAGGAGGACAAGCACGAGGGCCAGCCGGTAAAGCATCACCTCCATTGTTTTGTCCGCCTTTCACCCTGCTTCAAGCTCCTGTGAATATCAGCTTCCCTCCAAACGCTCCCAAGGGTCTCCGTAATTATGCCGGCTGCAGAAGTCCAGTCTTGTCTGCGAACAGCTTCCAGGAGGTTGGATTTCACCAATGCCTGGAACAAGGCCTGATTGGCTTTTTGATCCCGGCCCAGGGACAGCACCTTTTCACGCACGCTACCCATAATGGCTAAGAAGTCCCCATATTCCGGACCGTAGCGCTCCTCCAATTCCGTCCGAACAGCCCTGGCCATTGCCGGACTACGTCCTGACGTGGACACGGCAAGCGTCAGATCTCCTCTCCTTACCACAGCCGGGACGATGAAACTGCAGTCTGCAGGTTGATCCACCACGTTGACCGGGATCCCCCTGGCATGACAGAACTCGCTTACGAGACGGTTGGTCGATGCGTCGTCGGTTGCAGCAATGACAATAACAATCCCGTCCAGATGGTCCTCTTTAAAATCACGGCCAACCCAACGGATACGGCCTCTCTCCAAAAGGGCCTTTAGGGTCGGGCTTAAGTCACGACTGACCAGGTCCAACAGTGCTCCGACCTCGAGTAGCGTCAGCGCTTTTCTTTCGGCAACCGTCCCTCCTCCAACCACGAGGGCACGTTTTCCTTCCAGATCCATGAATATGGGGTAGTAGGCCACTGAACACCTTCACCTTCAGGCTCGCCTGAACCATAAGGCGGGCCATCGCCCGTAACCAAGCAATCAATTGGGTTGAAACAATCAGATATAGCGATCAACCATCTCGGTGATAAACCTGTCAACCCCCTGGTCGCCGCCTTCGGAACGAACCTGTGCAAGCAGATGTTTAATCTTCTCATAGGTGGCAGGATCCCTTTGGAGGTCGTCTGTTGAACGATAAGCACCGCCACGTCGTCCCACTCGATAGATCAGTCGGTCCTCATTCGAAAGCTTCTGGTATGTTCGGATAACTTCGAGCATCTTTTCCTTGTCTTCCGGGAGCTTCCCTGAAACCTCTTCCAGCAGGTTCATGATATGATCACTGGTAATAACGCTAGTTATACCTTCAAGCGTCTCTATGAAAAGGAGGATCTCCTCTGCAAGCATGTCATCGGTCTGCAATGTGAAGCGTCCTTCTTCGAGTAGCTTGTGCAATGGGACCCGCTTGGGAACACGCAGGCTTCGAAGCCTGATAAAGTGCGGGTTGATTTGATTGAGAACGCGCGCAGTGGCCAGGGCGTGTTCTTTCCACATCTCCTGCCCGCCAAGACCCGGCATTACATATTCGGAGAGTTCCAGACCCGCCTGGACCGCCCTAATACCGGCCTCAACCTGCTGATCGCTGGAAACCCCTTTCTTGACGAGCTTGAGGAGGGGATCATATCCGGTCTCCAGCCCCACATGGACGCGGTCCAGCCCGGCCTTTCTGATCTCTTTCAGACCTTCCAATGATTTGCGAACAATGGTCCTTGAACGTGAGTAGGTGGTTACCCGCTTAATCTCAGGAAATGTTTCCCTTAAGAACCGCAGGACCTCCACCAGGTCCCTGGTCTTCATTACCAGATTGTCCGCATCCTGGAGAAAACAGGAGCCGGTTCCATAATAGAGCCACATCGCAACGCTCCTGGCAGCGTCGCTGAATCCTGCATTGTTCAAAAAGGAGCTCACTACCCTGTCATTCACCTCTCCTTTTTCACCCAAGCGCCATGACAGGGCCTTGATCTCATCGGCGATTTCCCGCGCCGCATTAATATCCTGCTTTATTTCCTCCACGGTTCTCAACGAGAATTTCTTCCCCTTGTACACGGGACAGAAAAGGCACTGGTTCCAGGGACAGTTTCTGGTCAAACGAAGCAGGAGGCTCTGGGCCTCGTTCGGCGGTCGAATGGGTCCCAGCTCGAAGCTCAAAACATTACTGTTCATGGTATTCCGTGCTCCCTTTTTCTTAAGAATCAGAAGAAATCACGCCCTTCTTTACCCTGTTAAGAAAGATAGTGCAAACATGCCCGACGTCAAGGGGAGAGTGTTCAACGCTTTTTCACGTTAAACTGAATAGGGGCGGCCTCCAAGCAAGGCCACCCCCTGGATACGCCGCCTTTGGGGATCATGGGCCATTAGACGTAAGAATACTCTTCCTCCTTAAGCTTGGCATGGGCGGCAGCCAGGCGGGCTATGGGAACCCTGGGAGACGAGCAGGAGACGTAACTGAGTTTGATGTGGTGACAAAATCGTATGGTCTCAGGGTGCCCGGCCTGTTCACCGCATATGCCGATCTTCATGTCGGCCCTGGTCTTTCGGGCCCATTCCACAGTAATCAGCATGAGGCGTCCCACACCCTTGATATCAAGGACTTCGAAAGGATTATGCTGCAAGATACCCCTTTCGTTGTAAAGGGGGAGGAATTTGTTTTCAGCATCCTCTCTCGAAAAAGAGAAGGTCGCCTGAGTAAGATCATTGGTCCCGAAGGACATGAACTCAGCCAGTTCGGCGATTCGGCCGGCGCGCATGCAGGCCCTCACCACTTCCACCATGGTGCCGAACTTAAATGGAACTTGGATCTTGAATTTATGTTCCACTTCCTTATGAATTTCTTTCACGTATTTATGTACCCATTTGAGTTCCTCCAGGGTGCAAACCTGGGGCACCATAATCTCGGCCGCCACTTCTCCCCCATCTTGAATATGTTCAGCCGCCGCTTCCAATATGGCCCGGATCTGCATGGCGTAGATCTCTGGATACGTAATACCTAGTCTGACTCCCCGGTGCCCGAGCATGGGGTTTGTCTCGGCCAGGGCCCTGACCTTTTGCAGCATGGCCTCCTTGCCTTTGATCAAATCCTCTGCCGGATGTCTATTTTTCAGTTCCTCCAGGCCTACTGTTATGCTTTCCAGGTTTGCGGCATAACGACCCAGGAATTCAGGGTCAATCAACCTGAGGGTATCAGGTAAGGCTGACATGCCCTCCACTGTCTTCTTGAGTTCGCTCAGGCGGTCTATTTCCGTAACCAGTTCCTCCGCAGAGGGGAGAAACTCGTGTATGGGCGGATCCAGCAAGCGGATGGTAACCGGCAGCCCACCCATGATCTGAAAAATCTCCTTGAAGTCCTCCCTTTGAAAGGGCAACAGCCTGTCCAGGGCGGCCTGTCGTTCATCTACGCTGTCTGAAAGGATCATTTCCTGGACTATGGGAAGCCGTTCGGGTTGGTTGAACATTCGTTCCGTGCGGCAGAGCCCCACTCCCACCGCCCCATACTTCTTGGCCTTTTGGACCGATTCCGGTGTGTCGGCGTTTGCCATGACTTTGAGCCCGGCCATGTCATCGGCCCAATCCAGCAGAACAAGAAGATCCTCCACAAATTCGGGTTCAATAGTGGGAACAAGCCCTTGAAAAACATTTCCGGTGGTTCCATCGATTGTGATGGTGTCTCCTTCATGCAGCGTCACTCCGGAAATCACGGCCTCTTTTGCCGTGTGGTTGATACGGATAGCTTCACACCCCGATACGCAGGGTTTGCCCATACTCCTGGCCACAACCGCTGCATGGGAAGTTTTTCCTCCCCGGCTCGTGAGAACACCCTGGGCTGCAAAAAATCCGTGGATATCGTCCGGCTTGGTTTCCTCCCTGACCAGAATCACTTTCTCTCCGAGTTTTGCCTTGGTCTCGGCTCGATCCGCATCAAACACGATCCGGCCGGAAGCGGCGCCTGGAGAAGCGGGAAGGCCTTGGGCAAGCACTTCCACTTTGGCATTGGGGTCGAGCCTGGGGTGGAGAAACTGGGTGAGCATCTCCGGCTGAATCCGCAGGATAGCCTCCTCCTCAGTAAGCAGACCCTCGTTTACCATGTCTATTGAAGTCCGTATGAAAGCAGCTGCATTCATTTTACCGTTGCGGGTCTGGAGACAGTACAGAGTGCCTTTTTCTATTGTGAACTCAAAGTCCTGAACCTCCTGATAATAGCTCTCCAGGGTGTGACGAAGCTCTTCCAATTCTCTGTAGACCTTGGGCATATCGCGACGGAGTTCGCGCATGGGTTTGGGGGTTCTAATGCCGGCCACCACATCTTCACCCTGGGCGTTGATCATGTATTCGCCGTAAAGTCGATTCTCTCCGGTGCCGGGGTTCCTGGTGAAAGCCACTCCGGTTGCTGAGTCGTTCCCCATATTCCCGAAAACCATGGTACAGATGTTTACAGCAGTACCAAGTGCCATCTCATCAGTTATTTGAAACTCACGCCTGTAGTCCACAGCCCTTTTCCCCATCCATGAATCAAAAACGGCTTGAATGGACAACTCCAGTTGCTCGTATGGATCCTGAGGGAATGGGGACCCTGTCTTTTCTTTCACCAGCTGCATAAAGGCCCTGGTGGCCTCTTTCAAGGCCGGGGCTTCCAGCTCAATATCGGTTTTTACTCCAGCCTCCTGCTTTATGCGTGAAAACACTTCATCGAAGGCCTCATTGGAGATTCCAAGACACACGCTCCCGAAAAGCTGGACCAGCCTTCTGTATGCATCGTAGACGAACCTCTCGTTCTTGGTCAGCTTAATCAATCCTCCGGCGGTTTCTTCATTCAGCCCAAGATTCAAAATGGTGTCCATCATGCCGGGCATGGATATGGCCGAACCGGAACGAACCGAGACGAGCAAAGGGTTCTTGGACGACCCGAAGCCCTTGCCGGTTTTCTTTTCCAGCTCGGTCATGGCAGCCCTCACCTGTTCCATAACGGCGGGTTTGAGTTTTTTCTTCTTGTCATTCAGATAGTCGAGGCATGCCTCGGTTGAAATGACAAACCCCGGGGGTACGGGAAGACCGATCTGAGTCATTCCACAAAGGTTCGCGCCTTTTCCTCCTAGTAGCTTCTTGTTGGAAGCATCTCCATCCTCAAAAGAAAAAACCACTCTTTTAGATGCCATTTCCGTCTCCTTTGTCTCGTTTTTTTGTGTATTCAAATACATAAGCAAAAAACAGCATTGCTGTTGCCAGGCTTCCTACACGAATAATGGAGATATCTCCAAAAAAAAGTTGCGATATAACCAGTGAAAGAATCACTGAAACAATAAGGCGCAACCCAAATATACTCAACCTCCCCATGGCTTCGATCCTTTGATCAGTATAAATCCACAAACACTCCCGGGGCAGAGGCAGCAGATCGGTTAAAGAACGTTTAGGAACCTCCGGCAGCTTGTTAACGGCATTATCAGGACTTTTTTTTGCGCAGAGGAATCACCTTGGAGCCTTGGTTATCAGGGTTATTCTCCACACCCGGTTTTCCCTCATCGGTTATCTTGCTCGGTTGGGCAGCCCGCTCCACACGCTCAATCCTCAGGGGCCGACCTCCCATGGTAAAAGGCGACCCATTAATGTATTCCTCACGAAGAATCCATGTGGCGGTCTGGGACGGAATAGTAAGCATCAGAAGGGTCACCCTGTACCAGTCTTGCTTCACATCAGGTTCAATGGCCTCTATACGGGCGTAAACGGTTGGTTCATCCTGGTAATAGATGATAACCACATCGCCTTCGATGTTAATTTGTTTATTATGCCGGCGCATGATTCAAATTTGTTTTCTCCTCCCGGTTCAGAGTTCAGACGTTTCTTCTGAAGGGCCCCTTTACGGGTATAAAGGCCTTGACCCTAAAGCGCGTGCTCAGTGTAACGTATAACCCGCCTAAACAGCTTAACAGCCAAGGCGGCGGGCCATTGCCCGCAACCCAACATTGTCGGACTCGGCTCCGGAGGCCGGGGATTCCTTAGGCCGGGGATTCCTTCGCTCCCTCCGCTTCCGGCCTGGTCATTGCCGGGCGGTTTAACTCCCAACTCTGTTTACCACACCATTTCATTGGGTGCAACCAATCGCCGCCGGTTTCCGGAGCAAGGATGATCGTGAAAACAAATGCAATGCTCTTCCCACATATTAGTCT
>CAYPSZ010000358.1:0-14780 GCA_964413125.1 uncultured Desulfobacterales bacterium | reverse complement strand
TCCATCGGCATTGTACTTCTCGTCAGCGCGCTGGTCTTCATCAGCCGCGCCTATGAGGAAGTGGCCAACCCCCGTCTACGCCAACGCTGAAACACTGGGAGACTCATTCGTGCTTCTGGAAGTGGAAAACCTGCACACAGCTTACCGAACTGAAAAGGGCCCTCTCAAGGCTGTTGACGGCGTGTCGTTTTCCATCGGAAATAACGAAGTATTCGGCCTGGCAGGCGAGTCGGGGTGCGGCAAGTCCACGCTCATTAGAACGCTCCTGCGGCTCGTACCCCGGACGGCCCGGGTGAAGGCCGACCGCATGGCCTTCCGTAATGAGGACATCCTGAAAATGCCCGCCAGGGAGTTTAGGAGGCGGGTCTTGTGGCAGGGCATCTCCCTGGTTCCCCAGAGCGCCATGAACGCCCTCAACCCTGTGTATCGTGTGGGGGACCAGCTACTTGAGGCCGTTCGGGCTCATGAGGCATGCGGTGAAAAGGAAAGTCGCCGTCGCGTGGAAGCCCTGTTTGATCTGGTGGGGTTACAGCCGGAACTCATGCGAAGCTATCCTCATGAGTTCAGTGGCGGTATGCGCCAGCGAGCCATGGTGGCCATGAGCATGGTACTGGGGCCTGACCTGGTTATCATGGATGAGCCCACCACCGGGCTGGATGTCCTGGTTCAGGAGCGCATCCTGCGTAAATTCAATGAGATAAGGTCGGAATGGCAGGAGCGGAAGGGCAGGGCCGCTTCGGTTCTGCTCATTACTCACGACATCTCGGTCATCGCGGAGATGAGCGATCGCATCGGAATCATGTACGCGGGCCGTATCATGGAGACGGGTCCGGCCGGGGCCCTGTTCGGGAAGCCTTTTCACCCTTACACCCTGGGGCTTATGAATGCATTTCCGAGCCTCCGGGATCTTGACCGGCAACTCATCTCCATAGCAGGGTCTCCCCCCAGCCTGATCAACCCGCCCAAGGGTTGTCTCTTTTCACCCCGTTGTCCCTTTGCCAGGCCCGATTGCGACGCAGTTCGGCCGAGGCTCGAGCCCGTGGGGGCGAACCATTTTGCAGCCTGCCTCAGACACAGCGATGCAAAGGAATTCCGCCTTCGGGCTCGGGAGAAAAAAACATGGCTGTGCTCGAGGTAGTGAATCTAAAGAGACATTTCACTCTGGGCGGAGGGTTTCTCGCCAGGGTGTTCGGAGGGGAGGGACCCAGGGTCATCAAGGCCGTGGACGGGGTCAGCTTCCATGTGGATGAAGGCGAGATCGTCGGCCTGGCAGGAGAGTCAGGTTGTGGAAAGTCCACCACATGCCTGGCCCTGGCAAAGCTGGCCGAACCCACTGGAGGCTCCATTCGATACAAGGGTAAAGACGTAACCCACATGTCCGGTATCGAGACCCTGGCCTACCGCAAGGAAGTCCAGATCATCTTCCAGGACCCCTACGAGTCCCTCAACCCGAGGTTCACCGTGTTCGATCTGGTGGCTGAGCCGCTTCGGGCCCTCAAGATGGGCACCCGCAGTGAAGTCTCCAGAGCCGTCCAGGCCGTCCTGGAACTGGTGGGGCTTGACCCGGATCAATATGGGGATCGCTATCCCCACGAGATGAGTGGGGGGGAAAGGCAACGAGTAGGGATCGCCCAGGCCCTGGTGCTCGAGCCCGGAGTGGTCATTGCGGACGAGCCATTGTCCATGCTGGATGTCTCCATCCGGGCGGGGATCCTGGACCTCATCCTGAAGCTTTCCAGGAGCCTGAATTTTTCGTGCCTTTATGTGTCCCACGATATCTCCATCCTGGCCCATGTGTCCACACGGCTCATTATCATGTACTTGGGAAAGATCGTCGAATCCGGGCCCACCCGCGAATTGATCCGGCATCCCGCCCATCCTTATGCCAAGGCCCTGATCTCGGCGGTGCCCGTGCCCGATCCCAACTATAGGCGGCCCGTTCCCGAGATCCTGGGAGATGTCTCCCGGCCTATTGACCCGCCTCCGGGATGCAGGTTCCAGGGCCGTTGCCCTCATGTCATGGGGGTCTGCAGGAAAGACACTCCTCCTGCCGTGGAAGTCTCATCGGGCCACTATTGCGCCTGCCACCTCCTGTAACGGTGTTTTCCCTGATACATTTCTACGCCTTGCCTTAACTGCCTTATACTACTCGCTTTTTTCAACTCTCTTCTCCCCAGGTCTTACGGCTCCGGGCTATTTTTTTCCGGACAAGTGACCACGTTCCGGTGGTCAGGAAAGACTCTTCAAAACGGTCAAGCATCTGCGTGAACATCTCATAAGGGACCGTTAAGGAGATCTCATCGTTCTTGAAGAACTTGCGGGCCGATGGGTCCCATCCCCCCAGCACGGCCCGGGGTTTACCCTGGGCAAGGTACTTGCGGGGCCAGGTAATGAGGTTGGCGCAGGCAGCCCCCCACGGCGAGGCCGTCACTTCAGGGTCGTGGCTGACAAAAGCGGCCAGTTGATGCAGACCGCACATGGTCTCGGGCCGAGCAAAAAAGGCGACCAGTTCAGGCGTCTCGCTTGCCACAAACAGGCTGAGGGGTTTCACCACGCAGAACCGGCCGGAGGCAGCCGGCGGGTCTATGTAGTCGAATACGCTCCTCAGGGCATCGGGGGAATCACAATAGAGCTCTCCCTCCATTTGTCCAGGTACACCGGTGGATACATAGTGGATTATGGTCTCGGTCTGAGGCTTCATGAATCCCAGGAAAAAGGCGCCTCCCGGGCAGCCGAAGTGACTAGAATCAAAATAGGCGGGGACCTTCTTTTTCCTCGCTCTCCAGATATGGCCGATGGCGCAGGAGAAGCCCCCAAAGAGCGACTGCCAGTCGATCTGTCCGTTCTGTTCCTTCTCCTTTGTGGGAAGATCAAGGGGCGAAGGGGTCAGGCCCTCCGCCGGCTGTTCATCCGTAAAAAAGATACCCATCGGCTCTTCGTCATACCCCAGGACCTCGAGAAACCGAGGCAATCCTTTCCATTTCTCTTCCATGCTGCTTTCCCTCCTTGTGAGCTTCGCCGCCCGCCATTGTCTGTTTGCCCATCCGTAAAGGCTTTTCGGGCGCTGTGTAATGTCCGATCCGGAATTAGCTGATTGTAACACAGATCCTCAAGGAGAAAAGCAAACCTTGTTGGAAATCAGGGGAATCACTCCTGAGGGACTTCCCCGGGTTGACATTAACGTGGTTCATGTTTCAGCTTGAAGTCGCTGATCAAGGCTTGCCCATATTAGTTTGACCGCCTTGGATGCCTCGGAGTCTTTGTTGAATTCCAGGAGGGTCATTCCCTCCACCATGGCTTTTGTAAAGGTGCTGTCAAATGGAATCCGCCCAAGGACGCTTATGCCTTTGTCTGCTGCAAAGGTTTCCATGGCTTCGCACATGTCCGGGTTCAGGTCGAACTTGTTAGTGCACATCATTGCGGGAACCCTGAAAAACGCAGCCAGTTCAGCCACTCTCTCCATATCGTGCTTACCTGAGACTGTGGGCTCCGCCACTATGAGCACTGCGTCGGCACCCCCGATGGAGGCGATCACCGGACAACCGACACCCGGAGGGCCGTCGGTGATCAGGAGATCCAGGCCCCTTTCTTGGGCCAGCTTTTTCCCTTCCTGCCGAACCAGTGTGACCAGTTTGCCGGAGTTCTCCTCTGCTATACCCAGGCTTGCATGGGCCATGGGGCCTAACCGGGTGTTGGAGATAAACCACTCTCCACATGTATTGGCTGGGAAGTCTATGGCCTCTTCGGGGCAGAAGTAAAAGCACACGCCGCATCCCTCGCATTCAATGGAGTCCACCACGAAATCTTCGCTGATTGCATGCCATCTGCACAGATCACGACACAGGCCGCACCGGGTGCATTTCTCCTGTTGTATGACCGCGGTGTTGCCCGAAACAAAATCATGCCGTTCCAGGATATCAGGCCGCATGATAAGATGAAGATCCGCGGCATCAACATCAGCATCACAAAGGGCCTTGTTTTCCGCAAGCGAGGCAAACGCCGCAACAACGCTGGTTTTGCCGGTTCCGCCTTTGCCGCTTATTATGACAACCTCTTTCATTGAGACTGCTCCTTTTCAGCCCGTGATTCCCTCAATTCGTTGAAAAAGTTCCCTGAACTTGTCCTTCCAGTCAGGCAGGGCCTCGACAAGCACTTCGCCCCTGGAGTAGAGTTCGGCGATTCTTCGATCAAAAGGTATTTCCATGAGAATGGGTATGTTTTGGCTTTGCGCATAAGCCCGGACTTCTTCATTACCAATATCCGACCGGTTGATAACGAGCCCGCATGGTATGCCGAGTATTTTCACAGCCCCCACAGCCAGCTTAAGGTCATGCAGGCCGAATGGTGTGGGTTCCGTGACCAACAGGATGAAATCGGCTCCCTTCATAGAGGCAATGACCGGGCATGAAGTGCCGGGCGGGGCGTCAATGATGGTAACCACGGAAGGGCGGGTTAGATCCCTGACTTTTCGAATCAGAGGCGGGGACATGGCCTCACCTATACGCAGTGTGCCGTGGGCAAACTCCAGGCCGTTTTTTCTGCCGTGCTCGATGATGCCGATTTCACGGGTGGTTTCCCTTATGGCCTTCTCAGGGCAGACCTCCATACAGCCCCCGCAGCTATGACAGAGTTCAGGGAAAGGAAGGACGGTATCTCCAATTACGACTATTGCCTTGAATCGGCATATCTCACTGCACTTTCCACAAAGCGTGCATTTTGCCATGTCCACTTCCGGCACGGGAATGAATACAACGGCGGTTTTTTCTATTTCCGGGCGGATGAACAGATGGGCATTGGGTTCCTCGACATCGCAGTCCAGGAGCTGCACGTCTCCTTCCAAGGAAAGGGCGAGATTCGTGGCTACGGTGGTCTTGCCGGTACCCCCTTTGCCGCTTGCTACGCTGATAATCATTACTTGCTCCTTCTCCCTTTTTGCCTGATCATATAGTCATGCAGGGCTTCCTGTAAGGCCTGGGCGGCCAGAAAGGCACAGTGCTGCTCTTCTTCCGGGAGGGATCCAACCTTCTTGATAATCATTTCCCCGGACACTTCAGCCAGTTCATCAGGGGTCCGGCCGTGTGCCGATTCAGCGGCAAAAGAACCGCATACAGTACTGGCTCCGCAGCCGTCTGTTCTGAAAAGCGCCTCGCATACCCTGTCACCGTCAAATCGCAGATAGATCTCCATGGTGTCGCCGCAGGAGCCTGCAATCCTGCCGTAACCATCCGGGTCCTTCATGGTTCCTGCGTATAAAGGATTGAGCCACCTCTCAAAACCCACATCACCGTAAGCCTTCCTTGTGTCCTCATGAATCCGGTTCTGAAGTTCATTGATAAAATCCTCGAAATTGTCGCTCATGCTATTGCTCCTAAAGTTTCATGGCCTTGGAAAAGTCGGCCGCCCGTTTATTCGTGTGTATCCGGAGATGTCCTCCGGGCATGGTCAGCTTCCGGCCTGGAAATAAGGGTTGTCTGCCGGTGAACATCCATAAACCAAACTCCGGGAACTGGCAAGTTTCCAATCCGGAAATAAGGTGTTCTTCAGAACGGCAAGATCCATTTCGCAGGAGTGTGCACATCAAATGAAAAAGTGCAATGTGCGATTCTCCCACGCAAACAAGGTGGTCTTCATCAGGCAGTCCTCTCTTCTGGATCCGTGGTAAAGCAATATGCATACCGAACCGCGGCGAAAGCTCCTTGCCTAAAAAAACAAGGTAATTGTAGTAAGTTAAAAGGAGGCGGGGTTTTGTGTTTTCCGGAAGCTGGAGGTGCTGTTTCTCGATATTGCAATCATGGCATCGTTAACCTGGCAGAATTGCAATGCTATGCGTAACCGATTTGGAAAAGTTCGGCTCTAAAGTCCCTTGGCAAGAATCGGTTTTCAGGTCATAATACTCGGATATCTGTTTTCAAGGGGACGCCTTTGTCGGAAGAACGCTTCCGCGAGCGAACAGAGGAGTATTCATGATTAAGGCTAGAATCAAGGCGGAGAACCCAAATGCCAACATAGGCGCCTATGGGGAGACATACCGGACTTTTGACTGGGAACAAGTCCGCCGGGACATAAAGACCAATGGTGCCGGAGGCGTCAACATCGTTTTTGAGGCGGTGGACCGCTGGGCTCAAGATCCTTCAGCAAAAGACACAACAGCCCTCATTTTTGATAAGGGAGGCAATACGGACCGCTGGAGTTACTCCCACTTGCAGGAATTGTCTGCACAATGGGCTAAGCTCCTTCGTGATCTGGGCCTGCAATGCGGTGACAGGGTCTTCATCTTCCTGCCGCCGGTGCCGGAAATCTATTTCGCCATGCTGGGGTGTGCACGGGCGGGTTTGATCTTCTGCCCCCTCTACCCGGATCTGGGGTTCGGAGAACTGGACGTAAGAATCAAGAACGCTGAACCCCGGGCCTTTTTGACCCATCCTGATCTGGTGGATTTTCTGCCGGTCGAGATCCTCAGTAATGTGGAAAACCTTCTTTTCACCGAAGGTCCCCTTCCGGGGATCTCGCGAAGCGAGGTCCTGGTACAGGAACGCCTTGCGAGTTTGGAAGAAGTCGAGCCCCCGTTTTTTCTCCCTGAAGACAGCCCCTTTTACCTGATCTATACTTCCGGTTCCACCGGGCCGCCCAAAGGTGTGGTGCATGCCCACCGTGACATGATGGGGCATCGCATGACAGGCCGCTATGTTCTGGACTTGAATCCCGGCTCCATAATATGGACCGACGGTCATCCGGCCTGGGTTACCGGCACGGTATACAGCACTTTTGCGCCGTGGCTCTGTGGGGCCACCTCCGTAGTCCTCGGCGATCCCTACTCGGCTTCAAACTGGTACAGGACACTGGAACGCCACAAGGTGGAAGTCTGGTACACCACCCCCATGAACATAAAGCGCCTTATTGAGGCGGGCGAGGACCTACCCACCCGCTACGACTTGTCTGCGTTGCGACATATCGCAACCGTGGGCGAGGCACTGGCTCCGGATCAGTATTACTGGGTGCGGAAGACCCTCAAGCATTCACCCCATGACACATGGTGGATGAGCGAGACAGGAATGATCTGTTTTGCCAATTTTCCGTCCTTGGACACCAAACCGGGCTCCATGGGAAAACCCGTGCCCGGCATCAAGGCTGCCGTGCTGGATGAAAAGGGGCAGCCCATGCCGTTCCTTTCCTTGGGTGAACTGGCGCTCGAGGTGCCATGGCCTTCCATGATGGCGGGTATTTGGCGTGACCAAGGAAGGTACGAGGCATACTTCCGTAATGAGGGCTGGTTTTGTACCGGTGATATGGCAATTATGGACGAGGAGGGCTATTACTATCACCAGGGCCGTGTGGACGATCTGATTAAGATCGGGGAAAAGGTTGTCGGACCGTATGAGATCGAACACATCCTGTTTCAACACCCGGCGGTGGCAGAGGCGGCGGTTATCTCCAAGGGCATGCAGGCCAACCGCCCGCACCTGAAGGCCTTTATCCAGCTTCATAAAGGAGTTGCCCCCACCAACCGCTTGAACCAGGAAATGAAGGCCTTTGTCAAGGCCAACCTCTCCCCCGACACCCCCCTGCGGGATGTGGAGTTCGTGGACAGCCTGCCCAAGACCAGCGCCGGCAAACTCCTGCGCCGGGTCCTGAGGGCCCGCGAACTGGGCCTGCCTCCTGGAAATACCTCGCGCATGCAGTAAAGTCCGGTCCTGGTATGGTTAGGCCGGGAGCAAGCTTTTTCTGAATGGTTGCGGGTCCACTCATATTGTATTAAACGGGTCCTTCGAGGCCGGAAATAGGAGGTTGAAGGAAGGGAGTCAATAATCACCGCATGTAAACGTCCTGGAAAGGAGATCAATTCATGACCGATGCACCGAAATGGTATGACGCCCACTTGGAGGAGTACCGCAAAACGGCCTTTGTCAACTCCATGGATGAGTACAAGGATCTTTACCGCCTTTCCCTGGAAGATCCCGAAGGATTTTGGGCGGAGCAGGCGCGAAAATACCTGACCTGGGACAAGGAGTGGGATTTCGTCTGCAAAAGCGATTTTGAACAGGCACTGATTGCCTGGTTCGGCGGAGGCATATTGAACGCCTCATCCAATTGCCTGGACCGTCACCAGTCGCAACACAGCCAAAAGGTGGCCTACTACTGGGAGGGTGACAGTCCTGAAGAGACCCGGGTCATAACCTACGGCGATCTCTACGGGCAGGTGAACAGGATGGCGGCCCTTTTAAAGGCCAAAGGCGTCAATAAGGGTGACCGGGTGATAATCTACATGCCCATGATCGTTGAGCTGCCTGTAACCATGTTGGCCTGTGCCAGAATAGGGGCCGTGCACAGCGTGGTTTTCGGCGGCTTCAGCTCCGAGGCCCTTGCCAATAGGATCAAGGACTGCGGGGCCGCGCTTGTGGTGACTGTGGACGGAGGTTTTCGCGCGGGAAAGCCTGTTCCTCTCAAGAATAATGTTGACGAGGCCCTTAAGGCGTGTCCCGGAGTCAAGACGGTGATTGTTTTTGATCGAGCCGGCCTGGAACCACGGCTGGATTCACAGCGAGAAATTTGGGCCCATGAGGCCCTGGCCGATCCCGACCTGCCGGACTACATCGCCCCGGAACCCATGGATGCCGAGGACCCCCTGTTCATCCTCTATACCAGCGGCAGCACGGGCAAACCCAAAGGAGTGGTGCACACACATGGAGGATATTTGCTCTATGCGGCCATTACCACCCGTTTGGTTTTCGACCTCAAAGACCACGAAGTATTCTGGTGTACAGCCGACATAGGCTGGGTTACAGGCCACAGTTATGCTGTTTACGGCCCTCTGATAAACTGCCTCACCGGTGTCCTCTTTGAAGGTGTGCCCAACTATCCTGACTTTGGGCGCTACTGGTCCATAGTGGAGAGATACCAGGTGGCCAAGTTCTACACTGCTCCCACGGTCATCCGTTCCCTGGCCAAGGAAGGACCCGAACCGGTACGCAAGCACGACATCTCGTCGCTAAAGCTGCTGGGGTCGGTGGGTGAGCCCATTAATCCCGAGGCCTGGCGCTGGTATTATCACTATGTGGGCAGGGACTGGTGCCCCATCATGGACACCTGGTGGCAGACCGAGACAGGAGGTCATATGCTCACCCCCTTGCCGGGCGTGTGCCCCATCAAGCCGGGATCCTGTGCTTTTCCCTTTTTCGGGGTTGATCCGGTCATCCTTGATGAAACAGGACAACCTGCGGACTATCCCGAACAGGAAGGAGTCTTGTGCATACGCCGGCCGTGGCCGGGTATGGCCCGCACCGTCTATGGAGATCATGCACGTTTTCGTGATACCTACTTCAGTCAGGTGCCCGGGATGTACTTTACGGGTGATGGTGCAAAAAAGGATGAAGACGGGTATTTCTGGATCATCGGGCGCATAGATGACGTAATCAATGTATCAGGCCACCGCCTGGGCACGGCCGAGGTTGAATCAGCCCTTGTACTGCACGACCTGGTGGCCGAGGCCGCGGTTGTCGGCTTTCCTCATCCGGTGAAGGGTCAGGGTATCTATGCCTTTGTGACCCTTAACACCGGAGTGGAAAAGACCGACGCCTTGAAAAAGGAACTCGTACAACTGGTGAGAAAGGAGATCGGTCCCATCGCCACCATTGATGTATTGCAGTGGGCCGACGCCCTTCCCAAGACCCGCAGCGGAAAGATCATGCGCCGCATCCTGCAGAAAATCGCAGCGGGCCGGGTGGATGAACTGGGTGACACCTCCACCATTGCCGACCCGATGGTGGTCGAGACACTCATAAATGAGCGAGTGGGGCTTTCCGAATAACCCCTTGAATCAAAAACACAAATAATTTGAAGTAGTTTTCCAGATTCGTGAGACCAACTTGGGATAATGGTCTTAGACAGCCTTTTTCCGGTTTTCGCCCTGATCGTGCTGGGGGCCTTGCTCAAAAGATACAAGCTGACCAATGAGGTTTTTCTCAATACCTCCGATCGGCTGGTATATTTTATACTTTTTCCGAGCATGCTGTTTTGGAAGATCGGGGGGACGGATCCGGACAAATTGAGTGACTGGGGCTACTGCCAGGCTGCAATCATTGCTCTGGTGGTGATCTGCGCCACCGGCCTGGCGGCCATCAGGCTCTTCAAAATAACGGACTTTCAGGCCGGCTCTTTCAGCCAGAGTTGTTACCGCTTCAATACGTACATCGGCATGGCCGTGGCATTGAATGCAGCGGGAGAAGAAGGGGCTCGGTACTTCGGCATCCTGGCGGGCGTGTTGATTCCCATTATCAACCTTATTGCCGTATCCACCCTGATCTGGTATTCAGGACGGGACATGAGTTCCAAAGGGCGGTTGAGGATGACCCTGGCCGCCCTGATTTCCAACCCCCTGATAATAGCCTGTGTGTTTGGGCTCCTCTACGCCCGGTTTGCCGGCAACTTTCCGGTTTTCGTGGACAACCTTCTGAGCTTGACTTCAATGGCCACACTGCCCCTGGCCCTCATTTCCATTGGAGCCGCGCTTTCTTTCGACAAACTTCAGGGTCATGTGGGGCCCTCATTGATCGCCGTCTTTTTCAAGCTCCTGTTGTTTCCGATTGTGGGATATTTTTCCCTGAGTCTTCTGGGTGTGGGAGGCGTCCCATTCCTGGTGACCATGATCTTCTTTGCTCTGCCCACCTCGCCTTCCATATATATTCTGTCTTCCCAGTTGAATTCCGACACCGGCCTGGCATCAGCCTCCATTGTGATATCAACGGTTCTTTCATTTATGTCACTTTCGGCGGTACTTCTTTTTTTCGGGACCTGAATTAAGTGGGTTATTTTACCTTGCAGGAGTGACTTTCGGTTCCGAACATTGGTCGGCCGGCTGGCGGAGCCTGAGTTTTCACGGGAAAACGAGAGCCGTCATTTTCGTCAAAGGGGCCAGAACACAGGCAGTACGAGCATAAGTACCACCAGCGTCACCAGGGTGAGTGATCCTCCCACCTTGACATAATCAAGAAACCGGTAACCCCCGGGACCCATCATGAGGATATTTGCAGGGTGCGAGATTGGTGTTGTGAAACTGGCAGAAGCTGACATTGATATGGCCATCATGAGGCCATAAGGAGATAGGCCTGTGTTGGCTGCTGTGCTCAGTGCGATGGGCGCCATGAGAACAACAAGGGCTGCAGTGGGCACAAAACATGTGGCAAAAAATGTGAGAGCAATGAGCCCGAACATGACGGCATTGGGTCCGTAGGGGCCCACTAGGGCCACCACGTTTTCGGCGATCAGCCTTGCTGCGCCTGTCTGATCCAGCGCCGTACCCAGCGGGAGCATGCCTGCGATTAGAAAAACCGCTTTCCATTCAATCTGCCGGTAGGCCTCCTCCATGGTGAGACATCCCGTCAACACCATAAGGGCTGCACCCATGACACCTGCAATGTATATAGGAACCCAACCCATTAATACGGGAAAAAGGACCCCGAACATGATCAAGACCGAGACCTTCATTTTTTCCCGGCGGAGCTTTTCCTGAGCAGTTCGGGTGAGAACAATGAAGTCAGGTTCGCTTCCCAGAACTTGAAGCTTCCTGTGGGGCCCCAGCAAGAGCAGGGCGTCTCCGAAGCGGATCTCTATGTCCCGCAGGCCGGTCCTGTATGCCCTGCCTCTTCTCCAAAGGGCAAGTACCGTTAGGCCGAATTTTTCGCGAAAGTTGAGTTGGCGAAGGGTTTTGCCTTCAAGGGTTGTCCCGGGCGCAAGAATAGCCTCCACAAGGCCCGTTTCCCCGGAGACCAGTTTGGAAGAGATATCAGAAGGTTCGGCCTTATCATCAACAACAAGCTCTTCAAGACCACGAAGTATTTCAAATTCCGACAAGCGCCCTTCCACCAGGAGCCGATCCCCCGGCCTCAGGACCTCTCCAGGTTCAGGCATGAAGACCGGATCCCCGTCCCTGAGGATTCCTATCACGTGGCTTCCAAGGGTGTCGCTCAAGCGGCTTTCCAAGAGGGATTTGCCCGCAAGCCCTGAATCCTCGGTTATCTGCATGACCATAATGCGTTCCTGCAGATGATAAACCTCCGTGAGCACCGATGGGCTGACATATTTAAACCGGTCAAAATCCTTTGCGTTTTTAAATAGGTCCAGGTTTTCTTCCGAACAGGCCAGCAGCAGCAGATCCCCCGCCGCCAGAGGATAATCCTGCAGGTTGACACGCTTGATATTGCCCTTGTGGTTTATTGCGATCACATCGGCCCTAAAACGCTTTCTGAAATCTACGGAATTGAGTGTGCCTCCGATTAAAGAAGATTTGTCAGGTATTAAAACTTCACAAAATATGATATTTTCAGGTATGATATTGAGCAAATCAAACCTTTCTTCCTTAATCTCTATCTGCCGCCACCTCTTGAGTTCATCAAGGTTTTCAATACGGCCTTCCACAGTCAATAAATCGCCTGCCAGCAATACTTCGTTGGGTCCTGGACCTATGATCCCATGGTCTTTACGAGATATGCCTATCACGTTCCACCCAAGAACCGATCCCATTCGTGTCTGTCCCAAGCTTTTGTTGATAAGGACCGATCCGGGAGGAACACGCACATTGAACAGGCGGGCCTGAATATCATACCTTCCCTGCCAGCCTCCTTTCCCGGCCACTGATGATTCCCGCGCCACATCCCTTTTCGGCAGCATGTGGCGTCCTACCAATGCCATAAAGGCCGTGCCCGCAAACATTACCGCCAACCCCACCGGTGTGAAGTCAAAGAAACTGAACGGCCTGAATCCGCTTTCCCTCAGGAAGTCGGTGACCAGAATGTTTGGCGGGGTTCCTATTTGCGTTGTCAACCCTCCCAGAAGACATCCGAATGCCAGGGGCATCAGGAGCCTGGACGGCGGGTTTCCCGTATGCCTGGCAATGTCCATGACCACTGGAAGCATCAGTGCCGCCACAGCCACGTTATTCATGACCGCGGACATGACTCCCGAGGTCGTCATGATCACTACGATCATGCCGGTTTCGCCTTTGCCCCCCAGCCTGGTGACAAAATTGCTTATGACTTCGGCCACGCCAGTGCGGGTCATTCCGCCGCTGAGAATGAATACCGCCCAGATGGTGACCACCGCGGGATTACTGAACCCGGAAAGGGCCTCCACAGGAGTCACCAGGCCGGTCAATGCAGCAACTCCCAGGACTAGAAGGGCTGTCACCTCCATGGGAATCCATTCGGTCACCAGGAAAACGACCGAAACAATCAATATGGAAAAGACGAGGAATAAGTCAGGGGTCATAGAAAAGGACTCCACCCGGCTTCCAGGTAGATCTGCTCGTCATCGTTCCTGTTGACGATGGTTCTGTCTTTCCGACCCAGGTCGGCGTCGTTCTTTTCAAAGCCGCGGGTTCCCGTTTTTGTGTCCGGGGTTCGGCCGGTGAATTGCACACCTGGACCGGCCTTCGCGTCCTGTCCCGCACCGGCACCATGAAATCCAGGCCCGGCCCAGGGAATTCAGAAGCCCGGCAAGTGCTACTGGAAAGCGTTCCATCAGATAGAAGGCGTCGCCCGCGCTGATCTCCACAGGCCATGTCCCTTCAGCCTCTCTCAATAAAGATAGTCCTGGCCGTTCTTGAGGATTTTCAGCCAGACCTTGTAGAGGGTCTCCCCGGAATCGGGCGGGATAGGGATTTACTTCTCAATTTGGGAAAATACACGGGCACAGGGTTGTGTGTCAAGAAGAATGAACTATGTATATTTTATGAGTTTCTTGTTGACACTAAAACAAATCTTGCGCTATTCTGCCCATCAAAAAACATCTTATTGTTTTGCAAGACCAGTCATCAATCTGACAAATATTAGTATTTAGAGTTCTTGCAAGAATCATCTATGCAATATATTAGTTAAATTATTCACATTAGTGCCATTTAACAATTACACTATAAATTGATAACAATATAGATTAAATGGCAAAATATATTCATATTTATTAGTTAAGGAGCTGTTTAATGATTATTATTGGAGAACTGATCAACGCAAGCCGCAAAGTTATTGCTAAAGCAATTGAAGAGAACAATAAGGACGTAGTTTCGAAAACCGCTAAAGACCAGGTCGAAGCGGGTGCCGACTATATTGACGTCAATGCAGGTATTTTTGTTGATAAAGAAATCGAATATATCAAATGGCTTGTGCAAATAGCTCAGCAGGAAACAGGTATGCCCTGTTCCATTGACAGTCCTAACCCTCTGGCGATTGAGGCTGCACTGTCCGTCCATCAAGGTGTGCCTATAATTAACTCAATATCGTTGGAAAAGGATCGGTATGATAAAATCATATCAATAATCGCAGGAACGGACTTAAAGGTTATAGCATTATGTATGAGAGACGAAGGCATGCCGCAAACATTAGAGGAACGGATTAGAATTGCGGATGAAATTATCAATAGACTTACAAAAGACGGGATTGCCGTTGAAAATATTTTTGTTGACCCACTGGTTCAGCCTATATCAGTTAATAACACGTATGGAACTGAGTTTTTAAATGCTATAGAATACATCATGAAGGTATTTCCAGGTGTGCATACAACCTGCGGGTTATCAAATATTAGTTACGGGCTCCCATCTCGAAAACTATTAAACACCGATTTTCATTCAGATTTAAGGACCCTAATTTGTGCGGCCTCGTGAGGCCCTTCATTTTTTGCCTTGACGAAAAAACTCTTTAAATCAAAGCCTTATCAGATCAGTGCCGGGACAGAGGCCTTAAGCATTAGTACGGATTGCCTGAAATATAGTACTCATTAGATGAACACAAAGTAGA
>CAYPSZ010000357.1:0-3518 GCA_964413125.1 uncultured Desulfobacterales bacterium | reverse complement strand
GGACAGGTGATGTGCTTCGCCTCGGTACTGCTTTCCCCCTCCGGTTCGTCCTCCCAACGCTCCTGATTCAGATACGTTCCCGGATAAGGGATGTACTGGCCGCCATCCTTCGTCCATTGCTCAGATTTTTTTTGCCATTCAAGGGCTGCTAAGATTTTTTCAAGGGTGGCTTTTGGTGACTTGATTTTTTTCCAGGCTTTTCGAGCTGCACCCTTCCCTGTTTTTCGTGGGTAGTCTGTCCAGAATTCCGTGAAGAATTTGTCGTCGCCGGGCAAGCGCTCATCGTTAGATGAGCAAGAGATACTTCTTTCATTCTTGTTACCATTCTTGTTTATAGTGATACCCGACCGTTTCCTTCGTGTTTCTTTCGTTGGGTTTTCGTCGTTGCCTTCGTAGTTGTTGGGGTCTTGATAATAATCGTAATTTAAAACAGTTACGAACACCCCCCGCGTTGCCTTCATCGTTGCTATCATGTTTCTTTCGCGTAACCTTCGCAGTGATTTCGTAAGCTGGGGTTTCGAGTACCTCATTTTGCGGTATCCGACGTACCAACAAAGGTCGTTCTGGATGTCGGTTAAGCGAAAAAAACCCTGCCCTCGCTTTAAGTTGCCATGATTTTTGTGTGATACTTTACGTAACAGGTAAAGCCATACCTCTCGGACAACAGGGGCCTCATTCATGATTTCCGACTCATCAAGTTTGCGGGGTTGCAATATATACCCACCCGGTATTTTTTTTGATTCCCTTCCTGTCGGCATACTCATAAGGCGTACTCATTCGGGTCGTTGAACCGCGCCTCGGCGAGACGCATCAACTCCTCGTCGGTTGTTTCGATTTGTCCGTTTTCGTCCGCCAATTCACATAACAGTAAAAACAAATTCGCCTGTAGCGGGTCCTCCCGGTACAGCTTGTTGTAGGCTTTTTTGAATTTACGGTTTGGCTTAAACATTCAACCCCTTCTACAAATCCGAAAACCGTTGGATGTAGCGGTGAAACCGTAACTGTGTTGACCACGGGCCGATATCTTTTGCTTTCTGCCCTACCAGGTGCGCCACCTCGGCCTCCTGGTTTTCCCGGTTCAACATCCAGACGTGATCCGCGTTGTTGAAAATGTCGCCTGATTCTTTCAGCTCCCCCTCCTTGTTGAGCTGCGAAAGGATCATTATCGGCACATTAACTATTTTGGCTAGATCGTTGAAACAGGTAACAATTTCTTTATACATGGCGTGCTGGCTCGCATACCGGCCCCGGATTTTCATCAACTGAAAATAGTCGGCAACG
The DNA here is from genome assembly GCA_964413125.1 of uncultured Desulfobacterales bacterium. Taxonomy (GTDB): domain Bacteria; phylum Desulfobacterota; class DSM-4660; order Desulfatiglandales; family HGW-15; genus JAIPEI01. Next base: position 2,237 of record CAYPSZ010000357.1, on the reverse strand, counting down.
ATCAGTTCAATTTTATGCCTGGCCGCGGCATTTTCAATGAACCCGGCAAGCGTTTCGAACTGGCGGAATCGTGGGTGATCAAAAACATAGAGGTTGGATTGCACGATCCGATCTCTGGTCGTCTGAAGCCGGTAAATTTCTTCATCACTTCTGAGGTTCCCGGTCTGAATCCGGGTGGAGGGAATCTGGGAATCCCAGGCAAACCGGCGCACGGTCAAAAACGTTTCTGAGCTTTCGAAAGTGAAGTATAAGATTGCGCCGGAATAATCCGGGTTTTGATCTATGCGCTGGCAGATTGTAAGAGCAAGGGCTGATTTCCCGGACGTGGATTTACCGCCCAAATAGATTGTGCAGCCTGCCGGAAGTCCGTGCATATATCGGTCGATACTGTGAAGCCCCGTAAGCACTCCCAGCGCATGGTCGCCGGACTCGTTTTTCCGGATTGCGGTCTCGTATATCCTGTTTGCAATCGCAGCATTGTCCGGCCAATCCTCGGCCCGTTCTTCGCTTTCGAGCGTGTTGACAGTCTGCTTGACGCTCTGTATCACCGTGTCCGCATCGGCGTCGGCATAGGCCATATCGATGGCACTTTGGCATTGGTTGATTATCTTCCGTCGGCGGGCACAGTTTTTGACAATCCTGGCGTGGTACTGCCAATTTGCGGCAAGAGCGTTACAGGCGAGAATATTGTTTTTCAGATAGATCAGTCCGTTCTGTGATTTGTATGTGGTGAAATGGAGGGCTTCGGCGTGGACCGTCACCATGTCGATTTTCTCACCAAGCTCGTGCAGGTTGAGCATGGCGGTGAAGATATCACGGTGTATCTCTAGCCAGAAATCAACAGGTTCAAGCATCCCCCGCCCCTGGCCCAGGTATTCCGGGTAGGACAGGAAAGCGGATAGAACCGCTATCTCAGCTTCGGGGTTATGTGGTGGCGCTGGCATTAGTGCCTCCACTTTCAGCATGTTGCCTCCGCGATAACTCCCGAAGGCGCCGTTCGATGGCGTCGAGCCTGATCTGGATGCGGGCGGCCTCACGGTTAAGGGCGATTCGCTCTTTCTCGATTTCGGGGTTGATGTGCATGGCAACCTCCTTACTCCAACTCCCTGATCTGCCGGGCATAAATCCGTACCAAGGCTTTCAGCGCGGCCCCGGCCATCTTCTCATCCTTCAGGATGTTGTCCAGATGCCGTTGACTGATTTCAAGTTTGTCGGCCAACTTCCGCTTGTTGCCGTATTTGGCAAGCAGAATTTCAAGATCATCTTTCATGCGATACCCTCCTTTCATAGTGCAAAAACTATATGTTAGAATTATTTTCGTGTCAAGTACTTTTTTCGGTATTTTTTTCTTGACAACCCCAAACCCCTGTTATACAGTACTTCCCAACATTGCAAGCTCGTTTTGGAGGGAAAGCCCACCAGACCCCACCGGCCCCTAATGGGTAGCCGACAGGCGAGGCGGATTGAGCGAGTACCCGGAGCGATGAGCAGGAACATGTAGAGAACTTACAACAGCTTGTCAACTTACAGCTCAACCCTAAATGTGTCACTTAGTCAAACTAACAACCCAACCTTAACTCCGGGAATTGTCCCACAACAATACTGGTTTTGACAAGCGGTCCCTTCGGGGGCCTGGGGAAAGGGAGCCGGGAAGTAAAGTCGAACGTTCGCCACTGGATGACGACATTAGGCCGACAGGAGCCGGTGCTTGTCAAAAAACAACCATTTTCGCCACATGGGAAAAAAGGGAGGCAACCATGAAAAAACCTCTGAACATCGCATTCACAAATGAAACAGGAGGATTTCGACGGATGAAAACCCTGATCTACCACATATTCACTTGGATTTTCGGCCTGATGGTCGGCTATGCCTGGGCGTTTTATCACTTCGGGGGGATGCCATGTTGAAACGAGACCACGAGGCCCGCAAGCAATGGCAATGCCCGCCGATGAAAGACAGCCGGGGCTACTGCGGCCTCGTCTGGACCCCAGGTAACAAAGGCAAATTCCGCCCCTTCGAGGACTTCCGGCAAATCATCAAGGGGAAGCACAAGGGTATGGTCGAGCTGGTTTTGCCTGCTCGGCCCTCGAAGAAAATCATAGTGCATCCGGAGGCAATCAAACGCTATCCGGTGCGAACCGTGGAGGTATCAAATGAATGAGTTTGAATCTGTGAGTAAAAAAATCGAAGAGGCGAAGAAGGCAGGATGGAACCTTTTGATCCCCTCCATCCCCCTT
>CAYPSZ010000356.1:0-4272 GCA_964413125.1 uncultured Desulfobacterales bacterium | reverse complement strand
GTACTACAACCAGATGGACGTGGTCTACGTCCCTTCTCACACGATCGGCGACGAGCTTAAGGCCAAGGGCATACCCGCACACAAGATCCGATTCTATCCGCGCGGGATCGACAGCATGATGTTCAACCCCTCCAAGCGAAACGGTTTTTTCAAGGGTCGCTATGGGCTCGAAGACGGCCTTTTGAAACTGCTCTACGTGGGCCGAGTTTCCAGGGAGAAGAACATCACATTGCTGGAGGGCGTCTTTCAAGAGCTTTGCCGTACAGGCAAAGACATTCACCTCATAATCGTCGGGGAAGGTCCCTATCTGGAGGAGATGAAAACGCGGATGAGAGGCCTGCCAGTGACCTTTACAGGCTTTCTTGATGGGGAAGACCTCTGCCAGGCCTATGCTTCGAGCGACATCTTTGTTTTCCCGTCCACCACGGACACTTTTGGAAACGTGGTTCTGGAGGCCCAGGCCTCAGGGCTTCCGGTAGTGGTAACCGACGAGGGCGGGCCCAAGGAGAATCTGATTCCGGGCAAGACAGGCTTTGTGGTTCCGGCTGATAATACAAAAGGCTTTGCGCAAGCCATTCTTGGCCTCATGGAGGATCCCCTGCTTCTCAAGGACATGAAGGAAAACGCCAGGCGCTATTCAGAGGGCAGGTCGTTCGAGAAGGCCTACATGGAACTGTGGGAAAGCTACAGGGGCCTTTCCTGAACAGCTCATAACAGCCTGGCACAGAGTTCCGCCACATCGGATCTCTCACCCCGGGTCAAAAGGACGTGACCTGAGATCTCCTCATCCTTCAGGCGGTCCACAATATAGGTGAGCCCGCTGCTGTTTGCATCCAGGTAGGGATGGTCGATCTGCTCCGGATCGCCTGTCAGTACCAGTTTAGTCCCTTCGCCAACCCTCGTCGCAAGGGCCTTTACCATTTTCGGGGTGAGATTCTGCGCCTCATCACAGAGAATGAACTGGCGAGGAATGCTCCTTCCCCGGATATGGGTGAAAGTCTCCAGTTCTATGAGGCCTTGATCCATAAGATCGTCAAGAAGTCTTGATGGATGCCTGGTTCCGGCAAAGAGGTACTCCAGGTTGTCGTAGATGGGCTGCATCCAGGGCCTCAGCTTTTCTTCCTTTGATCCCGGAAGGTATCCGATGTCCTGCCCCACGGGTATTACGGGCCGCATGACAAGGAACCGGCTGTAGTCGGACCTCTCAACCGTGAGCTCCAGCCCCGAGGCAAGGGCAAGAAGGGTCTTTCCGGTTCCCGCCGGGCCCACCAGTGTCACGACCTTTACGCTTTCGTCAAGGAGCAATTCCAGGGCGAATCGCTGCTCTTTGTTTCGCGCCCGGATGCCCCATGGAGCCGCTGCATCGTGTCTCAGGGGAAACAGCCTTCCCCCCTTGTGACGACACAAAGCGGACTGAGAGGGAGCCGCCTGGTTTTTTAGAAGACAGAACTCCTGTGGGCAGGGCAAGGGATCCCCATCCCAGGCCAACTCACCCATTGAAAAAAAGGCGTCAATATCAGCTTCAATTTCCCTGTATCCCTTGTACGGAGCCCGGGTTTCCACTTTGTCTCTAAGGAAGTCTTCAGCCTCGAGGCCCATGACATCGGCCTTGATTCTAAGGTTGAGGTCTTTTGTGACCAGAACGACCGGATCGTGACCATCTTCTTTGAGGGCGAGCGCCAACGCAAGTATGCGGTTGTCGTATTTTTCCGCATTGAACCCGGGAAAGCTTTCCTGGACCGTCCTGTGATTGACCTCCACTCGGAGGCGACCCCCGCCGGGAGTCGGTACCCCGTCTGAAAGCCGGCCAAGGCTTCGAAGGGAGTCCAGGGACCTGGAAACCATGCGTGCATTACGGCCGATTTCATCCTGGCGTCGTTTCTGGTCGTCTATTTCTTCGATAACTGCGAGAGGTATGACGAGATCATTGTCACAAAACGCGTGGATTGCTTCAGGGTCGTGGAGTAATACGTTTGTGTCCAGTACGAATGTTTTATTCATTCCATTTTACGCATTTGAGGTTACATACTACCTTTCGCCGCGGGCTTATAGTTCAGGGCCCAAGCACCGCGAAATAGTATGAATCAGAAGGTCAGTGTTTGGATGACTGTCTCGAAGCAGCAGAAACCGGTCAATAAAGAGACCGGCAACCAACAAGATACCGAAAAAAAGAAAAAGGATGCTCAACACGGCGAACGCTTCTTTCTTGAAATGCGCCCCGAAGCCGGTCACGGACCGGCACCGGGGCGACTATGGAGGAGAAGGCCTTCCTTGGACCAATAGAGCACGGATTCATGGTCATTAGGGGATGGAAGGCTTCTTTAACAAGAGTAATTGTCCATCCATGTTCAAGCCGTGTGAAAGATTGGTTTGAATTGAGTTAGGCCCGGTTTTTTCTCACAAATATGAAACCCCCTGCAATTGCGGTGAACGGCGCGACTGTAACCAGGCCCAGGCTGCCAAGCACCGTATTCAGGTACTCGGCGGCAATATAGTTCAGGTTCAGCATGTTGGACATTGGAATCCCTTGAGCCATAAAGACCATGAGTAAGGATATATAGCTTCCTGAGTATGCCAGAAGAAGTGTGGTGGTCATGGTGCCAACCACGGTCCTGCCTACACGTAGACCTGAAAGGATCGCCTGTGGCCTTGAAATGTCGGGGTGCTGATACACTACTTCTCTCATGCTTGCCGCCACATCCATGGCAAGATCCATCACAGCCCCTGAAGCGGCCAAGAATATGGTCGCAAGGAAAATGCGGGTCAGGTCGAGATGGGCGTATCCGGAATAGAGCAGGGTTTCCGAGAAGGGTTTAACCGCTCCATGGAGTTTGAAGCCGGGGGAAACAAGCACGGTCAGTACGCAGGTGGTGATCAAACCCGAAAGCGCTCCTGAAAAAGCGGTAAGGCCCTTCTTGTCGAATCCCCCCACCAGAAACAATATGGCTGCCGTAAGCAGAGTAACCACGCCCAGTGAGGTCAAGACAGGATCCCAACCTTTGAGAAACCCCGGGATCAGGATTTTCCAGAGCATAAGTCCGGCAAAGACAAAAGACAAGAGCGCCTTTATGCCGGTCCATCCGGCAAAAAAAATGAGCAGAAGTACAAATCCGGCAACAAGATAGCCCTGAACATGGAGCCGGTAGTGGTCCATTGCCTGAGCGTGCACTATTTGATTATCACGAACCGTCAGGACCATGAGAACCTTGTCCCCGGGCTGGAACATCTTGTCAAGATCCAGCTTCCCCAGCAGATGATTGGCCGAAGGGACCATCCGGCCGGCAAAAGGTCCGGAAAGGATCCTCACCGTGATATTCTGGCTGCCGCTGCTGATCATTCCCATGCGTTGCACAAAGGTGTTATCAACTTCCACTACTTCACCTCTGCAGCGAACGGAACCCGGAGCCTTGCGCTGCTCAAAGCCTGTAGGCAGAAGGTAAAGACCTATGGTCAGCAAAACAAAAAAGGCAACAAAGAGGGTTTCCGTGCTTTTCCTTGCCCAAAGAAGTGTTTTCATGGCCTCCCCGGAAAGCTCAGGCGGCATGACAAATGGTCACGCCGCCCGTAGTATGTTGTTAATAGTTGAATTTACTGGAAATTAGCGGCTAAACGGCAACCATCAGCTTCGCTGTCCATTGCTAATCGCTCCGGGGAAAACCCAAAAGCCGACATGATTTTCTTTCCAAGTTCGGATTGATGATAGTAGCCGTTGAATATTGCATCACCGACACCCATAGCAGAAGTGGTGACAGGGGCGCCTGTGTGGGAATAGGAAGTCCATGCAAGACCGGCCTTCTGGTTCAGAATATGGGTCACCTTTATTGCCAGTGGCTCATAATCGCCATACATTAAATAGTCTTCCCCCTGACCTTTTTCACGCAGTCCGGCCATACTTCGCAGAAAGGCATCTCTTAAGGATTTCAATTCATAGTCCATCAAAACCATATGATCGGTGCCTGTTTTTTTAAGCCCGAAGTTTTCTTCTATCAAAGGAAAAAAATCATCGAATGAAGTTCTTCCAGCGTTCTTTTCCCTATATTCCCGAACCATGGACTCAAATACCTGAAAAGATATCTTCTGTCCTTTCAAAACATCATAAGCTGATTCATATTTTGTGCCGGCGAAGCCTAAAGTAAGACCTCCACATTCATGATCGCCCGTGACAACAATCAATGTTTCTTCAGGCCTTTTTACGGCAAATTCAACAGCTTTCTTCACGGCATCATCAAAGGCAAGGGTATCATAAATGGTAGCCACGGCGTCATTGGCATG
>CAYPSZ010000355.1:0-3231 GCA_964413125.1 uncultured Desulfobacterales bacterium | reverse complement strand
TCCGATTTGGCATGTCTAGCCCTTTTTGCGACAAAAAATATTTTCGATTGGTGGAGAACCCCGTATTACCTGGACCCAAGAACTCGTGCTTCAGGGCTGAAAACGCAGGAGCCTTGTTTGTCGACGAAAAGGTGGTGGAAGACGGAAACCTCGTCAGCAGCCGTCAACCGGGAGATCTTCCCGAATTCATCGCCGCCTGCCGAGTAGCACAGCCCGGACATCCCCGGAGACTGCCGCTGGGCATCCAATTTAAACAGGAGTTGGGGATCAGTTCGTCCACCGTGATGTAGATCATGAGCCCCGCAATGGCCGCGATGATGAAACCGGACAGGATCCGACGTATTGCTCACTCCCCATAAGGGACAATAAAGTTTTCTAGTTTCCATCCAGAAATGGCTGTTTTCTGATCAAACGGCGATTCATGACGACAGAAGCAAGAAAGCGCGACGGCGAAAAGGCCCATTCATGGGGAGGAGAGGGCTCCTTCTCGGTTCTCCAGTGGGCGCCCGCCTTACGTGGGGCAGCAACTGTCGAAATGTGGCTTCACCCCGGGGATCGTGACCGAGGTTAAGATTTGCCTGCCCGCGGTCCGGCATCAGCCGGCCTGACCGGAGCCGACCGCCAGGTCCACAAGGGTCCGGAAGTCCTGTTCGATTCGCTTGGCCGCCTCCGGAAAACGCATGGCCGCCGCCGGATGGTAGGTGATCAGGTGCAGGCGGCCGCCCCGGTCCAAAGGCTTTCCGTGGAGGTCCTTCAGGTTCCCCGTCTCCCCGAGCAGGGCTCCGGCCGCGACCTTGCCCAGCACCCCGACGGCGAAAGGGTTCACCAACTCGATCTGGCGTTCCAGCCACCATCTGCAGCACGTCTCGGTCTCGTGTTTCGTGGGGTTACGGTTGCGGGGCGGTCGGCACTTGACCGTGCTTGTGATGAAGATTTCCGACCGGCGAAGGCCGACCTTCTGTAGCAACACGTCCAGAAACCGGCCAGAGCGCCCGCAAAACGGCCGTCCCTGATGGTCCTCCTGCTCGCCGGGAGCCTCACCGACAAGCATCAGCGCAGCACCGACATCTCCTTCGCCGGGAACCGCCCGATGACGGCTCTGATGCAACGGGCACTTCACACAACGGGTGATCCGCCGGTGAAGCTCTTCCAGAGGGTATTCTATGTTCGACGTCACGTCTTCCCCCTTCTGAGTAATCGGGAATCCCCATCGCATCCCATCCAAGCATGCTGAAAACCACTAGACTTCAACAGAAAAAGCCGCGCCCCCGCGCCCGAGCTGCGTCAAAATACCGGATCGTCCCCATTCTTGATTCCGGAACAAACCCGTAGGCTCGGGGCAAGGACGTAAACCGGTGATAGTGACGAGCCTGTCTGTAGAGCCCATCGACCCGTGCGTGGCACCGGCGCATCCCTTTCAGAGCAACCATGCGGGTCGAGGGTGTCGGCTATGGGGATGCCTCCATAATGCAGGACATTCAGAAAGACCAGAGCTTGTAGCAGGTGGTCGGCTGACCTGCACTCGAAGAAAAGGGAATCATGAGGGACTCATAAAAAGCTTCATGCCTTGAGATCTGCCTTAGTGCTATCAATAGGCTAAGGCTTATCCAGCGGCGGCTGAGTGGGTTTTCGAAGCCGTCAATCATAAATCGCACCTTACCTCAAGCTGCCAGGAAGGCGGAAAGGAACACGGCAAGAATTCCGTTCAGGAAAATGCCGTCAAAGGTCCCGGCTCCTCCAATGGAGGCGACGGGCGCACCCAGGCCCTTGATTTTGTCAAGATGGAGAAGGTCCGCTCCTATGAGGGTGCCCATGGTCCCTGAGATGTAGGCGACAACAGGGGCGTGCGAATGGGCCAGGAGGATGGATATGATGGCGGCCAGGGCCGGTGGAACAAACGCCGGAAGCGCTATACCCATGCCTTTGACAGGTCTGGCCAGCTTATAGCTGATAATAGTTATTATAATAATTGCCAGAAAGGCCTCAAGCCACACTCCGGCATGAAGGAGAAGGTAGAGGCTGATAAGTGCAGGGATCACGGCGCCGCCCAGGTTTATTGCCAGGACCGTCTCTTTTCGTCCCCGAACGGGAATTACATGAGTTAACCCGAAGTAATTCACAACCCCACCGGGCGAGATGTTCTCCTGGGGAATTCTTCTAACGGGGATGTTAATGAAACTTCCAAAAAGAGAGGCCAGAAGGGCTAAAAGAACATACTCCGAAGGAATGCCGATCTGAACAAAGGCTAAAGTAATCAAATTTATTTTAATTACAACAAAAATAAATAGAAGAGATAAGAAAAAAATTAGAACAAAAAGAAAAGTAAGGGGACTAAAGAACATTTTTATTCACTCCTTTTGTTTTCTTTTTACACCCAGCCTTCAATTCGATCCGGTGCAGGTGAATGGCGGAGTTCCTTTATATCCGATTAGCACAGCCCAGGCATCCCCTGAGACTGCCGTTCTTTCAGAACCGGCCTTTCAAAAAAACGAGCAGAGTCTGATGCCATTGCTCGGTTTTTTTCCAGATAGCAGGGGTGTTGAGCCCCTTGCAGGATGACCAGCTTGGCATCGGGGATCTCCTGCTTCAGGAAATGGCCGTTTTCCGGGTCGGAGACAGCGTCTTCACTGCCCCAGACCAGGAGGCAGGGGACCGAGATCTTTTTGAACCGGGAGATGTTTTCCTGAACCCCCACTGTCCCCACCAGGACCAGATCGCCCACCAACTCAGGGTGAGCAAAATAGAGTTCCACGGCGTAGCGCCCCCCTCTGGATGGTCCGACAATGACAGGCCGGTCAAGTTTTTCCTGCTGGATATAGGCTGCAAGGACCTCGGGTTCTCCCGCCGCACAGGATTCGGATTTGCCGAATCCGGGCATGTCCAGGGCATGGACTGGATAGTCCGCCTGGACGAGTTGCTCCAGGGTCCCTAATTGCAGCCAGGTGTCCGCTTCAAATTTGGCCCCGTGCAGCAGGATGATCGGTTTTTTTGTACCAGCTGCATGACGGATGCGGTTGATCCGGCAGGGACCGGCCGAAATGTACTCATTGCTTAATTGGGTCATCTAAATAAGCCTTTCATGCTATTTAAATATTTATATTCTTCCAGCAGATCGGCCATCCGATTGAAAACTCCCGCCACATCGTTGTTGAGCACCGGCATTTTTGTTTTCTCCTGAGCATGTTCTGAAGCCGGGGTAAGTTTTCCCCGGTCAGTACTGTTTTTAATATC
>CAYPSZ010000354.1:0-9212 GCA_964413125.1 uncultured Desulfobacterales bacterium | reverse complement strand
GCCGGCCCCTCGTTCGAAGGTGGCGGGACCACCTGCGGCATGCGTGCCACGCGAGGAGCTGTTGAGAAAGTTAAGATCGAGGGTGGGAAGGTATCCTATGAGACGATTGGAAACGCAGCGCCCAGAGGGATCTGCGGGTCGGGTCTTATCGACTGTATCTACGAGCTGGTCAAAAACCGGATCATCGGGTATGACGGCAAGTTCGATAGAGACCGTGACGACCCCAGGGTTGTCACGGTGGACGATATTCCAGGATACATGATTGCGGCGGCGGATGAGTCTGACTCCAAAGAACCGATTGTGATTACTGAGTCCGACATCGACAACTTGATGAAGTCCAAAGGATCGGTCTTTGCCGCCATCAAATCTCTGGTGGATTACATCGGGCTCTCTTTCGATATGTTGGATACGTTTTATGTGGCAGGCGGATTCGGCAGTTACCTGAACATTCACAAGGCCATCGCCATCGGGCTGTTGCCGGACATACCCGAGGAGCGTATCAGGTTCATCGGGAACAGCTCTCTTACCGGCGCCCGCATGGCGCTCGTACACGAGGAGGCCTTTGAAAAGAGCCTGGCCGTGGCCAAGTCCATGACCAATATTGAGCTGTCCAACTATCAGCCCTATATGGACGAGTACATGGCTTCACTGTTCCTTCCTCACACTGACAGGAAGCTTTTTCCTTCTGTTGAATACTGATACCCTGGCCCGGCCGGGTCTTGACCAGGATCGGCGAAATAGACACCATGCTTAAGATAGGGACCGTCACCCTGGAAAACCGACTGGTCATGGCCCCCATGGCCGGCATCACCAATCCGCCTTTTCGACTCCTGGTCCGACGCCTGGGCGCGGCCCTTGTAACAACTGAGATGGTGAGTGCCGTGGGGCTCACAATGCCGGGCTCTAGAACGCGAAATTACCTTAAAAGCCGGAACAAGGAGAAACCCCTGTCCGTTCAGATTTTCGGGGCCGCCCCGGAAACCATGGCGATGGCCGCACAGATTGCCGTTGAGGCCGGCGCCGATATGATCGACATCAACATGGGGTGCCCTGTGCGAAAGGTGGCCAAGACCGGGGCGGGCGCAGCTTTGTTGGATCGGCCGGACCGGGTGACGGCGATACTCAAGTCGGTCAGGCCGGCGTGTTCGGTCCCGTTGACCGCGAAGATCCGCGCGGGCTGGTCTCCGGATCGGCCTGTGGGGCTCAAGATCGCTAAGTTGATCGAGGATTACGGGGCTGATGCGATTACGGTTCATCCTCGCTTTGCAACCCAGCGGTACTCAGGCCGCGCCGACTGGAGCCTGATAAGGCAAATCAAGGGATTGGTCCGGATCCCCGTGGTGGGCAACGGTGACGTATTTCAGGCCCACGACGCTTTGAGGATGCGCGAACAAACAGGTTGCGACGGGGTCATGATCGGCCGGGGGGCTGTGGGAAATCCATGGATCTTCAGGCAGGTGCTCAACCTTGAAGCCGGGCTCCCGGCGGTCGACCCAAGCCTCGAGGAGAGGCGTTTGCATATTTTCGAGCACTTCCAGCTCCTTTCAGAAGAAGTTGGGGAGCGCCGTGCGTCCTATATGATGCGAGGGCTTCTTCTACGTTATACCAAGGGGCTTAGGCACAGCACCAGGTTTCGGAGCCGGATCACCCGGGTCAAGGACTTTGAATCCCTGTCGGCGCTTTTGGACGACTATTTTGATATTTTGGAAAGGGAGGGCCGGGCTTGAAGGTTCGCCTGGCAAAAACCGCCGGTTTCTGCATGGGAGTGCGGCTGGCCATGGAAAAGGTTCTGGCGGAAGCCAACAGAACCGAGGGACACATATACACTTTCGGGCCCCTGATTCATAACCGGCAGGTTATGAAGCTGTTGGAGTCAAAGGGCGTCAGGTCCGTTGATTTCACGGAGGACATAGAGGAAGGCACCGTCGTCATTCGGGCCCACGGCATTTCTCCCGGGGAACGGAAAGCACTTAAGGCCAAGGGGCTTCGAATCATTGATGCAACTTGCCCTAGGGTGGCGCGTGTCCAATCCGTTGTCAAATCACACACCCGCAAGGGTTACACCGCGGTAATTGTGGGAGAACGTAACCATCCGGAGGTAATAGGTCTTTATGGGTATGCCGAGGGCAAGGCCTATGTGATAGACCGGGCCGTAGAAGTGGAAGACCTGCCGAATGACACTCCCTTGGTCGTGGTTGCCCAGACCACCCAGGATACGGGAGTCTACGGCGAGATTTGCGGGTTGATCCGTGAGAGAAACCCGAAGGCTTTGGTCTTCGATACCATCTGCGATGCAACCCAGAACAGGCAGGCCGAGGTGGAGTCTTTCGCCGGCAATGTGGACGCCATGGTAGTTGTAGGCGGTTTTCACAGCGGGAATACGCGTCGTCTGGTCCAGGTTTCGCAAAAGGCGGGGATCCCTTCCTTTCATGTTGAAACTGAAAAGGAGCTGGACCGTAAGGCCTTTGCCGCCATGGATACAGTGGGTGTCTCAGCAGGGGCTTCCACACCCAACTGGATGATAAAAAACGTTGTCCGGGAACTCGAGAGTATTAAGAGCCGAAAAGACATTCGCCTGACAGGGACAGTCCGGAACCTGCTACGTTTTTTCCTTTTCACCCATATTTGGGTCGCTCTGGGGGCGTTTTCACTCACCCACGCCGCAACGCTTCTTGCCGGACGCCGGCCGGACCTGGTGCATCCCGCCATGGCGTCCCTCTACATTTGGGCTATGCATGTATTGAATCAGTTTCTGGACCGAGGTGCCAGCGCGTATAATGAGCCCGATCAGGCACAATTCTACCAGACACAAAGGACCCGGCTTCTAATCACGGGAATTGGAGCTGTGTCTGTGTCCCTGATGCTTGCGCTGACGGTGGCGGTGCCGGTTATGATAGCCATGGCAGGCGTGAGCGCCCTCGGGGTGGTCTACGGACTTCCTGTGGTTCCTATGAGAAGGCAGAGCCGCTGGCGGACGGCAAGAATCAAGGAGATTCCAGGTTCCAAGACAATGGCGGAATCACTGGCATGGGGCTTCGTCATCGCACTCGTACCCCTCCTCGAGAACCCGGGGGGGCCACTCCCCGGGACCATCGTGTCATTTTTATATGTGATTTCAATTGTATACGTCCGATCAGCGCTTTTCGACATTTTCGAAGTTCAGGGAGATATGATCGTGGGCATAGAGACCCTGCCGGTCACAATGGGGGAAAAACGGACCGTCCAGTTACTGAAGGGCATTCTGTTAGGGTGTGGGCTGATGCTTTTCGGGGCCGGCCTAATGAGCTTGGTGCCTTCGCTTAGTTTTTTCCTCCTGTTGTGTATAATATCTTTGGCTTTTACTTTGCATACTTATCAATCTCGGTGGCTTTATCCCGGACTGAGGCTGGAGATCATGGTGGAGGGTAATCTGCTCTTAACGGGTTTGTTGGCCCTGCTCTGGCAAATGCTCTTATGAAGGGTGTAAGTGTTATTATTCCCACCTACAACCGCCGAACCCTTGTCCTTCGGGCCTTGGGCTCGGTGCTGGAACAGACGTTCAAAGACTCGGAAATCCTGGTGGTGGACGACGGGTCCACGGATGATACGTTAGAGGCTCTAAAAGACTTTTCGCAAAAGGTCCGTGTCATTCGGCATGAGAGAAACCTGGGGGTGTCGGCTGCAAGGAACACGGGTGTACGTGCATCCACCGCTCCACTGGTTGCATTTCTTGACAGTGATGACCGCTGGCTGCCAAGAAAGCTCGAGACTCAGGTGCGTTTTTTCCATGATAACCCAAAGGCCGTTGTATGCCAGACGCGGGAGATCTGGATTCGAGGGGGCCGAAGGGTGAACCCCGCCCGGAAGCATATCAAACCGTCGGGCAATATCTTCGAAGCCAGCCTCGAACGTTGTCTGGTGAGCCCGTCAGCCGTTATGATGCATCGATCTCTCCTGGAAGAGATAGGTCTTTTCGACGAGGAGCTGCCGGTATGTGAAGACTATGATCTCTGGCTTCGAATATCCTGTCGCCATCCAATACACCTGATAAAAGAGGATTTGCTGGTGCGCGAGGGGGGACGGGCGGACCAGCTTTCAGCCTTGGGACCCGGCATGGACCGATACCGCATAAGATCAATGATTAATCTGATCCTACAAGCCCCCTTGACTGAGGCGCAGAGAGCGGCCGCCCTTAGAGAGCTTTCAAGAAAGTGCCGGATTTACGGGCATGGCTGCATAAAACGCGGTCGCGAGGAAGAAGGTCGCTACTACTTGGACCTACCCTTGCGCGCCGCCCGGAAGAAGCCTCTTGAAATTTTCGCACCCCCGTCATAACGCTTCCATTGGTGTTTTCCGGCAAACGGGATTGACACCGGGGCTGGTGTTTCGGTGGGACGGAGGATCCAGTTATGGTTTGGATTTTGCTCCCGTTTGCGGCATATCTAATAGGATCCGTTCCGGTCGGGCGAATCATCGGCGATATTGTAGGGAAAGTTGATGTCCGTACGAAGGGCAGCGGGAATATAGGCGCCACAAACGTTGCACGGGAGGTCGGCATTGGATGGGGTGTCTTGACTCTGGCGATTGATGCACTTAAGGGCGCTGTTGCGGTGACGTTTGCTGGTGCTGCCGGAACTTATTGGGGTCTCCCTGAATCCTGCGGTCTTGCCGCCGTACTGGGACATCAGTTCTCAATGTTCTCCGGGTTTCGGGGGGGCAAGGGTGTGGCCACGGCCCTCGGCGTGTTTGTTGCCCTCGACCCCCTTGCGTGCGCGGCGGCTACGGTTCTTTTTTTAGCGGTGGTAGTTTTCACCGATATGATTTCGGTCGGGTCAATCGCCGCATCAAGCTCTATGCCGGCGTTGATTTTCCTTTTCAACGGATCCACTGAGCGTGTCTTTGTGGCCCTGGGCATTGGAGTGTTGATTGCTTTAGCGCACAGGGAAAACATCCGCCGGGTGATTCGTGGAGAAGAGAGACGGTGGAGGCGGGGCATCAAGACTCAACCGAGGCGGTCAAGAAGGCCTTCCAGTTCTTCGTCCGAATAGAAATGAATGGTGATAGCTCCCCTGCGCCCCCGTCGTCGAATCTCGACCTTGGTGCCGAGTGAGCGTTTGAGTGTATCGGCAATGGAGCGTAGATGCTCCTGATCCGCTGAAGAGGAGGGGACTCCCGGTGTTGGCTTGCCTAGACGTCTGGCATTCTGCTCCGCCTGCCGGACCGAGAGGCCCCTTTTCAGAATAAGGTCTCTGAGGGCTTTCTGATCTGCTGGTTTTTTCAGGCCGGCCAGGACTCTTGCGTGGCCCATTGACAACCTGGCTTCCATAAGGTCCTCTTGAATGAACCGAGGCAGGGTGAGAAGACGAAGCATGTTGGTGATCGTGGATCTGTCTCTTCCCAGGCGCTGGGCCAGTCTCTCCTGAGTAAGGTTTCCTCCCTCCATACACTGCCTGTAGGCCTCTGCTTCCTCGATGGGGTTCAAGTCGCTGCGGTGGATGTTTTCGATTAAGGCTAGTTCCAGGGCCTCCGAGGCTGAGGCCTCTCTGACAACAACGGGAACGGTTTCGAGACCGGCCTTCTGAGCCGCACGCCAGCGGCGTTCTCCGGCTATGAGCTGGTAACCCTTGGATGTGCGTGTGACCAGGAGCGGGGTTATTATGCCTTTTTCTCTAACTGATGCGACAAGTTCATCGAAGTCCGGATGCTCAAAAGATTTTCGGGGCTGTGCCGGGTTCGCTGCAATGGCGTGAAGCGGGCACTGGAAGAATGCCAGCTCTTTTTCTTCAGTGGTGCTCGGATCAGGAATCAGGGCTGAAAGGCCTTTTCCCAAAGCTTTACGTCTGTTCATGTTGCCGGTCTCCTCTGGACAGGAATTCGCGGGCCAAAGCGAGATATGATTGGGCTCCCTTGGATCGTATATCATAAAGAAGTACAGGCATGCCGTGGCTGGGCGACTCGCTCAATCGCACATTCCTTGGAATCATGGTGCGGTAAACAAGGTCCTTGAAATGTTCCCGCACCTCCTCTTCCACCTGTAGGGAAAGATTGTTGCGACTATCGTACATGGTGAGAATTATTCCCGTTAGATAAAGGGCGGGATTGAGCCCGCGTTTCACCGCGCGGACGGTTTCCATTAGGCGGGAGAGGCCCTCCAGTGCGTAGTATTCGCATTGAAGGGGGACGATTAGGGCGTGAGCCGCCGTAAGCGCGTTGAGGGTCAGGAATCCAAGGGAGGGAGGGCAGTCCAGAAAAATGAAGTCGAATCCATCGGCGACCGGGAGGAGGGCTTTTCTAAGCAGGTATTCGCGGTCTGTGGCTGAAGCGAGCTCCACCTCGGCGCCGATGAGGTTGGGGTCGGCGCCTATTATTGAAAGGCCTGGTAGGGTTGTTGCCTGGATGACTTCTTCGGGATGGGCGCCGCTGAGAAGAAGATCGTATAGGCCGCCGGGCAGGGCCCTGGGTTCCGTCCCGCAGCCTGTCGTGGCGTTCCCCTGGGGGTCGCAGTCCACAACCAGACATCGCTTTTCAGCCGCCGCGAGAGAGGCGGCCAGGTTCACGGCGGAGGTGGTCTTTCCCACTCCGCCCTTCTGGTTGGAGATTGAGATTATTTGGCCCATCAACCTTAGTCTCCTTAGACTCCGTGTGCGGTTCGGACGATGTTTCACGTGAAACATGGTAACTGCAGCTGGTTAGAGGCTCGCCCGCGAGAACGCGATTCTGGATAACACAACAGGCGAGGCTTTAAAAGCGAAAAGGATCCGTGTCGGCGCCGTTAATGAATAACGGGAGCAGCCCATGTCTTGAGACTGCGACCTTAAAGTACGTTTTCAAAACATATCTTTACAATATTAGGCTTTTAAGGCATCTAATAAGTAGTATGTATTAAATATATATTGTATTAATAAATGTTATTTGATATTTACTAAGGATATATACTCCTTTTATATTCTATAAGAATTTAGCTGATATGCTGTTCATGCAGAAAAATAACAAAGAGGCTGGTATGGACCCCTCCCCTCGTCCAGGGATTAGCGTTGAAAAGCCCGACTGTGCAGCGTTAAGAGCCCCTTTAGTCTCAAAGTCAAAGGCGTGCCGGGGCTTAGCCGGTCCCGACCAAAATGAGGCCTCAACACGCATGCTTTTCGGGCAGGCGTTCTGAAAGGGGCACGCATATCTGAGGGGGGTCAAAACAAAAAACGTCAATTTTTGACGAAATTCAAAGAAAATGGGAGATCGTTGGATGTGGACAACTTTCTTCACACATGTTCAAAACTGGAGAAGCTTTTGAATTCATGCGGGAATCATCGCACGCTGAAATGTCCTTGCATGATGAATAGTTATCAATAGGGCGGGAGTTTGAGGAGTATTTTCGGTACGTTTTGGATTGTCAAGAAATGCTGAGGGCCTAAATGCTACTCGCCGACAATGCGCTTTGACACCCTGCGAGGATTCTGGATAATAGGCCGCCAAAACCCTGAGGGCAAAACCACGCCCGAAGAATACCGGCGAATTCTTCGCTTCACCATGAGTATTCGGAGAAGTCGTGTCGGTGGCATTCACCTGAGCCAGTTACATGAAGGCGGGGGGCCAGGAAATACAGTAGGGAGCCTCTCGCCGCGCCCGCCCCGGTTGTCTGGGGATTAAGCCGAACCCTTTCGTGAATCTTTTTTCCGCTTTCGGAGAACCTGCGAATGAACGGCGTATGGGAACAAGTCAAACAGCAGATACGTACGGAAATACCTGATCAAAGCTTTTCTCTCTGGATCAAGCCCATCACTTTCCTTGAACAAAGGGACGACACCATAGTTGTGGGTGTACCCAATAAGTTCTCCAGAAACTGGGTTATGGATAACTACGCATCTCTTCTGGAGAGCAAACTTGCGCAAATCGGAGGATCTCCCTTGAAGATCTCCCTAGAGGTGAAACAGGTTTCTCCGAGGTCTGCAAAGCCAAAAAGCTCGTGCGAATCAAAACAACTTGTGTTTCCTAATATGCAGCGCAGGGGCCTCATAACGGCGCATTGGCTCAAAAACGATTTGACGTTTGATCGGTTTGTCGTGGGCAAGTGTAACGAGTTTGCCTACTCGGTGTCCCGATCACTCTCATCCGGCAATGATATGCCTTACACTCCTCTTTTTATGCTGGCGAATACGGGGCTGGGAAAGAGTCACTTGGCACAGGCGATCGGGCATGCCTGCCTTAGCCGCGCTCCTGAGACCCGTGTCTGCTACGTGACGGCTGAAGACTTTATCAACGAGATGATCTTTTCTCTGAAATCCAACCGCATAGAGGAGTTCAAGAACAAATACAGGCGGGGCTGTGACGTTCTTCTTCTGGAGGAGGTTCATTTCTTAAGCGGCAAGGAGAAGACACAGAAGGAGTTGGAGTATACTCTGGACGCCTTGGTCAGCGACCGAAAAAAGATTATTTTCACGAGTGCCGTCCTTCCAAAGGATATCCCCAACCTAAGCAAGGAAATGGAATCCCGCCTCACCTCCGGTATCATCACCACCATTAATCGTCCTGACTACTCTACGCGCCTTAAGATGCTTGAGAAAAAGGCCTGTGAAAACAAACTGAAGCTTCCGGAGGATTGTTCACATCTTCTGGCCAAGCACCTCAACCGTGATGTCCGTCAGATCGAGAGTGCCCTGAGCTGTCTCAAGGCCAAGACGGAGCTTCTAAACGAAAAGATTTCAAAAAACCTTGTCATGGACGTGATTAAGTGCCACGTGAGCGAGGTCGGTGCCCATAGTCTGGAAGATATTATGGGCATGGTCTGCAAATATTTCAGCCTTGACAGTGAGATCCTGTCCTCCAAATCCAGAAAGAAAAACCACGCCTATCCCAGGAACCTCTACGCGTACCTTTGTCGAAAACACACGGGCGCCACTCTGGAGGAAATAGGCGGCACCATCAACCGTAACCATTCCACCGTGCTTTATGCGGCGGAAGTAATTGCAAGTAGGGCCAAGACGGATCGGAATGTGCGCAAACAGTTGGATTTCTTCTCCAAGCGTTTGGAAAAAGGTTCACCTTGAATACCCAAGATCATATTACCCCCAAGAGCGTGGGACTGAACCTGCTTCTTGCGGCGATCTGGACGGCGGCCGGCTATGTAGTATTCGTGGGAGGGGTCTGTATGTGGGTGGGGGTGTCCAACATTCACAGGCAGGGGTTCTGGGTTCCCATCCTTGCGGGCTGTCTCACCATAGGTATCGTGCTATGGTGGA
>CAYPSZ010000353.1:0-3368 GCA_964413125.1 uncultured Desulfobacterales bacterium | reverse complement strand
AAGAACAAGAGCAAGATTAGGAGCACGAAGAAGTATCAATTCATTTGCGACGAACTATAAGCTGTTGAGCTGTTAGGCGCTTAGGCTCTTAGGCGCTTTTTGTTTGTGGGGGAAGGAGGTCCCGCTATGGTGTATCAGCCTCCGGCCACGATGGGGATCAAGAAGATCTCGGATCCGTCGGGAACAGGGGTCGTATGAAAGTCAGGACCGCAATATATCTTATTGTCGATCCTGACCACCGCATACGGGTAAGAATCACCCAGCTCTTCAAGAACATCGGCTATGGTCATGCCTTGCCGCCATGGGATCTTCCTGCCCTGAACCACAATCATCATTTCACTCCGTGTGCGTCCAGCAACTCCATTACATCCGGAAAACCAATGCCCAGACGCTCCACAGTGGCCCTGGTGGGAATGCCGTCCCCGGTCCATCCGCGCCTCGCATAAACCGCGTCTTTCAGCTTCTCATAACGATCCTCACGGAAGCCCCTCAGAAGGGCCACCTTCCTTGCCGTGGTCATCCCCTCTATGTCCGCGCCGTGTTCTTCCACGAGCTGCTTGTCGTAACGCTCACTCCTTGATTCATACTCCTCTTCGGTCACAGGCCCCATGGCCCTGTAAGGTATGTGGTCATGCTCCCTGCGGCCGAAACCCATCTTGAGATTGAACAGGCGCTGAAAGTTGTACACCGCTTCGCTCATGGTTATCAGGTCGTCGGGACCGGCCTTTCGCCCCGTCACGGCCGTGAAATACTCCGCGTACCACTCCACATGCTTAATCACCTTTGCAGGCTCTTTGGTATCCTTGTTGTCTTCGGGCACAATATCGTTCCAAGGCAGCTTGCAGAGGCCGCAGAGCCCGAACCAGGTGCGGAACATGGGAAACCAGTGTAACGCTTCCGCCTTTTGTTCAAAGGTGGGCATGAAGTTGTGCACCATGTCGAGAAAAATCAGCCAGGCCTCGTCATGCTGCGGTCCCTTGAGCGCCAGGCCGTAGCCTCCCTGCTGGGCCAGGGATTCTTTGGTGATGTACTCTGAAAACTCCAGCCCTTTGGCTTCCATGCCGATATCGGCCAGGATGGCCGCATCAGCCCCGTAGTCCCGCGCGAAGATTTCCTTCATCTTCCGTATTCCCAGGCCCACCACCGCGCCGAAACCTTCGCCCCTTGCCATCTGATGGATACACTCCAGAGCGGCGGTCCTGTTTCCAAAATACAGATCAAGCCCTCCGGTATGGGTACTGTTGATGAGTCCGGTCTCAAAGCACTCCATGGCAAAGGCCATGGCGGTACCCACTGATATGGTGTCAAGCCCGTATGTGTCGCAGTAAAAGTTGATTTCCACCACAGTATAAGGATCGAAAATCCCCAGGTTGGATCCGCACCCGGCTATGGTTTCATATTCGGGGCCGTCCACAAACACCTTTCTGCCGATGTAGGGTCCGGTCATGGGAACGAAATCCTTGACCCCGTGGGAACAGGCGACCGTACAGCCCATCCAGCAACCGTCAAAACCTTTGTCGAAGAGGCGGCGGTACACCTCCTGTCCCAGGTTGAGGCCCTGGGGGTGCTGCCCGTAGCGGAAATTGTGGGTGGGCAGGCAGTCGTAGGCGTTCATGATGTCCACAATGTGCGTGGTGCCGACCCTGGCCATTTCGTTCTGCTTGGGATCGAGGGCCACTATTTCCTGGGAGTGCCGCTTGGCGACACTCTTAAGCGAACCCTCATCCGCCGGGTTATTGCTCTTCATGGACACCGAGTCCCACCGTGCCACCAGCGCACGGATCCCTTTGTCGGCGAAAACCGTTCCAATACCCCCCCTGCCTGCCTGCTTGTACCTGACCCTGCGCCTGGGCGGATCGTACCATGAGAAATTCAGGCAACCCAGCAGTGTGTTGGCCGCTCCCGGTCCGGTGGACACCACTGAAATGCTCCTGGGCTTTTCTCCTCCGAAATGGGACGTGAGAAGGGCCGAGACCTCGTGGGCTTCTTCCGGAAGTCCGGGCATCTCCAGTATCCTTACCGTGCCGGCGACTCCGTCCACCACCACCACGGCATCACCAGGGGCCTTGCCGGTTATCTCCAGGGCGTCGAAACCGGAGAACTTGAGGTAAGGCCCGAAATATCCACCTACATTGGAGTCCATGACCGAACCGGTGGTGGGGGAAAGTGATGTGACGATACTCTTGCCGGAACCCGGATAGGCCATTGTTCCCCCCATGGGCCCGGAAGCGATGCATATGGCGTTTTCAGGGTCGTTCCATCGGGTGGAGGGGGTCACCGCCTGCCACAAAAGCCACAGGTCGAAACCTTTCCCTCCCACGAAAACCCGCTTCATCTCCTCCGTCACAGGCTTGACCGATACGGTCTTATCAGAAAGGTCCACTTTAAGGGTTTGGCCGGCATAGCCCTTTTCCACCCGGGGGGCTGTGTAGTTGAAGCACACGATTTCCTTTTCCTTAAGACCGGTCATAACGACTCCTTTCATTGTCATTCAAAAAGTTCATGTTCTGAAAAATCCCTGTCGGGAGAAAAGCTCTTGAGAACCACCTCGTCCTCAGGGGAGGGCGTTCCATTCAACAGCCTCACGAATATTTCACCCAACCCGGGGCCTATCATGAATCCCTGACCGCACATGCCGGCGGCGAGATAGCAGTTTTCGAGCCCCGGCGCCTTGCCGAAGACTGGAAAGCCGTCAGGGGTCATGGGGTAAAGACCCCGCCAGGTCCTGCGGACCTTGAGCGTTAGAAGGGACGGCACAAGGTCGATCATCCTGCGGGTGATCAGAGGGAGAAATCCTGACGTGGAGCGCGTGTCCGTACCCCATAAAGGCGGATCCGGAGTCAGGCAAGCCATCACATGGCCCTCACGGTTCTGGTAGAAGTAAAAATTCTTGGATCCGGTCACCGGGCGCATGTCCACCACCATGGGCCCCATAAAAGGCGCCACAGGCTCGGTCACGAGGGCTTCATGACAGTCGGGCTTGACGGGAATGTCCAAACCCGTCATTTGAGCGACTTCCCTCGCGGCCGCTCCGGCTGCATTGAGAACCGCCCCGCAGCCCATGGCGCCTTGACCCGTGCGAACAGCGGTGACCCTTGCCTTGCCCATCTCAAAGCCCGTAACCCGTTGATTAAAAAGAAACCGCACCCCGGCCTCAACGGCCCTTCGATAAACCGATGTCATATACAGGAGCGGAGAAGCCGAACCGTCGCCGCCGGCATAGATCGCCCCTCTTAGACCATCCATGCGAATGCCCGGCACAAGTTCCCGGTACTCCTCAGGGGCAAGCCATTCAACGCCGGCTCCTGTCTTGATCTGAAGATCCATGGCGCTTTTCAGGGTCTGCTCCTCTTGTTCCCGGTAAGCCG
>CAYPSZ010000352.1:0-3200 GCA_964413125.1 uncultured Desulfobacterales bacterium | reverse complement strand
AGGTTCTTTTTCTTTATCTCAAGAAAACCGCCCGGCCCGGCCCTTTTTCAGGCCGGGCTCGGTATCCAAAAACATTAACGGCCTACCAACCCTTGAATGGGTTGGGGCCCACTTCATCAATGGTCTCAATGAATTTTTCAAACATCTCGGGCAAATGCTCATAGTCAATGATGGATACGGTGTCAAAGTGTACCCGTTCAGACTCAAGGGCCAGCCGGTCGAGTGTCTCGGATACCTTGCTCAAACGGATCTGGCTCAGCTCGCTTCCCTTGATAAAATGGCACTGGTAGTCGTCTCCACTCTTGCAACCCAGAAGAAGCACGCCGTCAATTCCCTTTGAAAGCGAGTCCGCAATCCAAACCAGGTTCATGGAGCCCAGACAACGAAGTGGTATCACCCGCATCCAGGGATTGTAGTTGGTGCGGCGCAACCCAAGCATATCAAGGGCGGGATAAGCATCGTTTTCGCAGGCCAACACAAGCACTCTGGGTTTTTCCTCATCCTCTTCCGGGACATGCATCGCCTTGATCATGTTGCCTATCATGCGCACCGAGTAGTTCTTGAAGGAGATGATACGTTCGGGGCAAGCACCCATGCACACGCCGCAACGCCGGCACCGAGTGGGCTGAGGAAGTGGATTAGCTTTTTCATCCTCGTTTATTGCACCGAAGGGACATTCAACTGTACATCGCTTGCACTGGGTGCATCTCTGCATGGCGAATTCAGGAAAGCTCATGTCTCCTGCGCGGGGATGAACCGCAGCCCCCCTATGGGTAAGCTCGATGCACTGAATCGCCTTCATTGCCGCACCCGCGGCATCCTCCACAGCCACCGCCCGTCCCATGGGCCTGCGGATGCATCCGGCGGCATAAATCCCCGTACGCCTTGTCTCATAAGGAAAACAGATGAAATGAGAGTCGGGGAAATCATTGCTGAGGGCGGGAAGCTCCGGGCCCTGCCGATAGGTCAGGTTGATGATATTGGATCGCCGGATAACGTCCAGGGGCACGTCTTCGAGTTCTTCTTCCTCTGTCTGCTCTTTTTCCTCCTTGGACACGTCCCGTCCGAAAGAGCTTACCGGGACCATGCCGGTGGCCAGCACAACCAGATCCAGGTTATCCAGGGTCACGGCCTCTCCAAGGAGTTCGTCTTGCGCTTCCACCACAAGGGAGGAACCATCGGCCTTGACCTCGGGATCCTGGCAGCGGATGAAAACCACACCTTCTTCCTGGGCCTTGCGGTAGAGATCCTCCGCCTGTCCGGGAGTCCTGAGTTCCTTGTACACTATGAATACATTCGCGTCGGGGTCCTGTCTCTTGATCACCAGCGCCTGCTTAAGGGCGGCGGTGCAACAAACCGAGGAACAGTAAGGAAGACGCTTGGGGTCACGCTGCCCGGCACACTGCAGAAAAGCGGCGGCCTTGACCTCCTTGCCGTCGCTGGGCCTGGTCACCTTTCCACCTTTTACGTTCTCCTCAAAAACCGTGTTGGTTATCACGTCGGGGGATTTCCCGAATCCGAGTTTTTCATCGAGCTTCTGCGGGTCGTAGGGAACCCAGCCTGCAGCGGTCACAATAGCCCCGATGCCGTGTTCCTTGGCGGTTCCATTCTGTTTGACCGTGACCTTGAACACACCAGGGCCGCCTTCTGTCTTTTCCACAACCGCACCGGTATAGACGGTAACCTTGTCGTTGGCATTGACCGCGTCTATGAGCTGCTTGAGGTCGTTATCCTTGATATCCTTGTAAGGAAACGTAGCGATCTTTTCGACCTTTTTCTGAAACCCGCCCAATTCGGATTCCTTCTCCACCAGGACTGCATTGTACCCTGCCTTGGCCGCTTCCAGGGCCGCGGTCATTCCGGAGACACCACCCCCCACCACGAGGATATCCTTGAACATCTCCTCCTCGGGCTTAAAGGGTTCCGGCAGTTCCATCTCCCCAACCTTGGCCAGCGACATGCGCAGATAATCCTCCGCCATCATCTGAGTGTCTTCGTCTTGAGGCGGGTGGCACCAGACAACCTGCTCTCTCAGGTTCACTCGATCCACTATGCAACCGTCGAAATCGAAAACATCATACATAACGCGAGGGGAGCAAGCCGCAACAATGATCGTATTAACGCCCTCCGACTCGATGTCCTGCTTGATGATGTCAACGCCTTCCTTGGAACACAGGGCCGAATGGTTCTTACAGACTGCGACCGTGTAATCTTCGGTCCCGTCTTCACCCAGCTTATCTATATCGAGGGCATCGCCGATGCCGCATCCAGTGCAAATATAAACTCCGAGCTTTTTGTCCATTGAGCTTACCTCCTCGCGATGGATTGAATGGCCTTTAAGGCCGCCGCAGTACCGTCCTGGACCACCTCGGAAACCGAATTGGGTGTCCTGGTGCACCCGGCTGCATAAACGCCGGGACAGGCGTTTTGGGAGGCCACGAAGCCGTACTCGTCGTAAGGGACCTCTATGGGGAGGGGTGCATCCGCAGTGTTGGGTTCCATGCCCGTAGCCAGCACAACCAGATCAGCCGGAATCTCGTTCAGCTCTTCCGTAGCCGTGTTCTCGACCCGGAGGATCAGACCCCGACCGGATTCATCCTGTGTGACCTTGGCCACCTTCCCCTTGAAAAACTCTATGTTCTCGTCTTCTTTTACCTTCCAGTAAAAGGCCTCAAGCCTGTCGGTGGCTCGAATGTCGATATAAAAAATAAAGATCTTGGCGTCCGGATACTGCTCCCTTACATAGGTCGCCTGCTTCATGGAAGCCAGGCAGCAGATCCCCGAGCAAAACGCCAGATGGTTTTCGTCGCGTGAGCCCGCGCACTGGACAAACGCCACGGTCTTTGGGGCCTCACCATCGGAGGGTCGCAAAATCTTCCCGCCGGTGGGGCCCGAATAGGATGCCAACCGTTCCATCATCACATTTGTTATCACATCGGGGAAATTACCAAACCCGTAAGTCTCAAGCTTATTTGCGTCATAAGGCTTCCAACCGCTGGCCCAAACAATGGAGCCGACCTTGAGATCCACGGTCTTGACGCCCATATCCGGTTCCACTGCATCATAAGCACACGCATCCTTGATCTTCCGGGCCTCATCGCTCTTGGCAAGTGCGGGATCGATCACATAGCGCATGGGGAAGGCAAGCTCGTGTGGAAGATAAGCCGCCTTCATCCTGTTCATGCCGTAGTTGAACGGGT
>CAYPSZ010000351.1:0-5115 GCA_964413125.1 uncultured Desulfobacterales bacterium | reverse complement strand
GCCCCGTTCGGTATTTCGAAAAAATGTTCTTCCAGGTCATGAAAAAACTTGACAGAGCTCCTCAAATATTATTCAATTCGCCAAGCTTTCCGCCATTGGGCGGTGGGGTGCGCGATAACGGGAGTGTCGCGGGCTTGATTTTTGAGGGAAAGGAGGTGAGGATACAGGTCTTCGTATTCGTTGGTGAGTTCGTGTTAACATTCTGATTTCAAAACAACTTTTTAGGAGGAAAGAGAATGAAAAAGGTACTTATCACTTTGGTGGCAGCGGCGTTTCTCTGCGCCTTTGCGGTTCCCGCAGCTGCCCAGACCGAGTGGAGCTTCTATGGAAGCGTCCGTGTGGAAACATTTTCCTATGATGATGACGCGCAGTCCCCCCCGGCGCCGAACGCTTTTGATGACCGGGATACCACATGGTCTCTGTTGGGCGGCAGCCGTTTCGGCGCCGATGCCAAGGCAGGGGATGTGAGCGGTCGCATTGAATTGCGTCAGACCGGCGAGTGGAGGGTCGTCTGGGGTGAATGGGACTTCGGATTCGGTAAGCTTGGCGTAGGCAAGCACTATACCCCCGCCAACATGTTTTACAGCCAGCAGGCGGGCTTTGGTGATGCAGGCCTTCTTGACGTGGGAGGCTATTACACCGGCGCAAAAGGAATGCTCAGGCTGCGCTTTCAGGGCATAGCCGACATGTTCGACTTTGACCTCGCATTAGTAGACCCCCAAGATCGCGGCGGAGGACTGGTAGTTGACGATCGTCTAGCCGCCGGCAGAGGACAAGATGCCGGCACAATCAGGGATCTTGACATCAGCCTCCCGCAGTTGGAAGCCCGTATGCTCTTCAACTGGGGCCCCATGCAGATGGAATTTGGCGGCGCTTGGTCCAAGTTCAAGGAGACCTATGTCATCACTAATGCCGAGCGCAGGTATAGTGTAACCGCCTGGGGGCTCCACTTTGGCATCAAGTATGCGGCAGGCCCGTTTTATATCAATGGCAACGTGCATACAGGCCAGAACAACAGCTATCTCGGCCAGTGGGTGGCTGACGCTGCCAGAGCATGGTACTATGCGCCCAATGACGCTGTTATCGATTCCGACAGGTGGGGTTGGCAGCTCGTGGCAGGCTTCAACCTGAACGACATGATCGCATTTGAAGCCGGTTACGGCCAGGCCAAAGTGGACTACAACGACCCCAGGGTGCCTGTTGCCGGTGTTACCTTTGTCGACAACAAGGTGGCCGCCTACTACATCCAAACCCGCATTTCGCCCTACAAAGGTGTTACGATCATTCCTGAAATAGGCAAGAAAGATTACAAGAACGATATTTTAGGAGCAGATGAAGGCGATACCACCTATTTCGGCGTTTACTGGAGGATCAGTTACTAAAAAGGCCCTTTCGCAGAACCCGATGTAGTCTTACCGGGGTGCGCTCTTGCGCATCCCGGTTTTTTTCTTCTGCAGGACACCGCAATCATTGCGGGCAGCATTGAAAGTAAAAGGAAATCTTTCGCAGGTTTTGGTTTGACTCCCTTCCTTTGATATTTTAAGCTTAGGCCTTCGGAATTGTCCAGACGAGGAGTTCAAAACATGACGCCAAGCCGCACCCTCACCTCCCACGCCTCCGTTAACGTCCCTGCTAAGTTAGTTCATCGCACGGCCATATATCTGCTCCTTTCTTTTTTGGGGACGGCAGCCCTCGTTCTCTTGCAGCCGGGCTTTGCCGATGCCAAACCCAGGGTGCTCCTTCTTCCCTTTAAAATCCATGCGCCCGAGGAACAGCACGCCTTTCTTAGCCAGGGACTCCGATCCATGTTCATCTCCCGCCTTACAGGGGAAGGCCTGGATGTCCTGCCGGAGGACGTGACCCGCTCTATTATTAGTGAAGCGGACCGGGAGGGAGTGGAATCAAACCAGAGGGCTCTTGAGCTGGGCATAGAAGCGGGGGCCGAGCACGTGATCTTCGGCACCGTCACCGCCA
This sequence comes from uncultured Desulfobacterales bacterium, assembly GCA_964413125.1. Classification (GTDB taxonomy): domain Bacteria; phylum Desulfobacterota; class DSM-4660; order Desulfatiglandales; family HGW-15; genus JAIPEI01. Next base: position 3,141 of record CAYPSZ010000351.1, on the reverse strand, counting down.
TGGGCGGGGCGTTCAGTCTGGACCTCGGTATCACGGACCTGGAGAAAGATCCGCCCAAGCTGACCAGGATATCGGATACTACGGACGAGAGCGGGCTCATCCCCAATGTGGCGGATGTGGCTTACCGGTTCAGGGCGGTAATCGAGGGTGTGGATCCCAGGCGTTTTCAGGCGGCCGCTTCGAGCGAAAGACTCCCTGAGGCCGAGGGCACCATGGGGCTCTTCTTCCAGCCCACTGCCGAGGCCTATGGGTTCGAACCCACCGGATATACCAATATGCGCACCATGATCGTATCCCTTGACACAGGGGACCTTAACGGCGACGGCAGACATGAGATCGTGCTGCTTGCCAGGGACAGGCTCATGGTTGCATCACGCGATGAAGACACCATGACCCTGAGATCTCAGATGAACGTTTCACCGGGTGAAGAGTTCCTCCGGGTTAGCGTGGGAGACATTAACAGGGACGGCAGGGCCGAGATATATCTGGTGAGGTTCTACGGGCATCGGGCCCAGACACTGGTGCTGGAATGGGACGGAGAGTTTAGGACACTTGCCAAGCAGCCGGGACACTTAAACGTTGTCAAGAACGAACGTATGGGAACTCGTTTTCTCGTATTCCAGGGCTCCAGAATGAACCGGTTGTATACCGGCGATATCTTTCTCGCGGAACTCGGCCCGGGAAACACGCTTACACAAAAGCAGGTCCTACCTCTTGAAGGTGCACAGATTTACACCCTGGCAACGGCCGACCTGAACCGCAGCGGGCATGCGGAAATCCTGGGACTTGACCAGAGCAACCGCCTCAATATATGGGACATTAACGGCAAATCACTCTGGCGCGGAAACCAGGAGCTGGGTGGTTCCAACAATATGATTGAGATAGGAGACCGCCCTGCTCCGGGAGACGACCCCCCCTTGGTTGAGATCAACGGCCGCATAGTGGTGGCCGACATTGACGGGGACGGGATAGAGGAGGTCATTGCAACACGGAACATTGCCTCGTTCGGCATGCTGGATCGGTTGCGGGTGTACAAGACCTCCAAGCTCATAGCATATAAGGCGGAGGGCCTTAATCTGGAGCGCGCTTGGTCCACCCGTGAAATCAGGTACGCAATGGCGGACATCCAGGTGGAAGGACGGACCATCTACCTGGGAGGCCACAAAGGGGAACGCTCCAAGATGACCGTTGGATCAAGCCGCATCATGTGGTTTGAGTAGAACGGAGCCATGAACTTCCTGGCCGGGGCGGTGAGACCTGATTCAAGGGGTCTCAAAAAGGATGAGCAGTCCCGGGTCCGGGAGGCCCTTGAAAGAACCCTAACCGGGATCTCCACTTGGTCCATCAGCAAGCTCTCCAGACCTTCGGACTTTCTGGCCCTATCAATGCGCGGACGCCTGTGGCAGGGCCCGCAAACCATCTCCACCCCGGATCTAAACGCGGGCGGCATAGGCATTCAATGGCGACGGCTAAAGGGCACGGATTCGGCCCTTGAGGCTCTTGCCACTTATTGTTCCGGGCCGCCCCCCAAAATCCCGGAGGCGTTCGACGGTTTCAGTTGCGCGGCGCTTTCCCGGAAGACCGGGACTACGCTTCTTACAGACCCTCTGGGCCTTTTCCCCCTTTGTTACGCAGTTTGTAATGGAACTCTGTTTTTCTCCAGCCACCAGACCTTCATCCGGCACGTTATGGAAAGCAAGGCCCGGCCTGACCTTCAGGCGGCCTTGCAGTTCCTGCTCATAGGGCACCCCATAGGAGAGCGGACCCTCATGGAAGGGGTCCGCATGATTCCTCCGGGAGAGCGCCTTACCTTCAAGGACAACAGGGCTCACTTATCTGCATATTGGTCCCGGGACATAAACGACTCGGGGTACGCGATCCCCGAATCAGCATCCCGGGCCGCGGCCCTTTTATACGAGAGGCTCGCCTTCAAGCGGGATAGTTATGCCGAACTCGCAAGCGACCCGATCCTGGGCTTTCTAAGCGGCGGGTGGGACAGCCGGCTGCTTGTGGGCCTTTTTTCAAACACAGGTAGAATCAGCCGGACCCTCACCACCCGGCAGCGCATAAGGTTTGGAAGCGCTTACGTTTCCGAAGAACTCATTGCAAGGGAGGTTGCGGTTCTTCTGGGGCTCAAGAACCGCTTTGTGCCGCCTTCCTACCGTGACCCCTCCAACCTGGTCCATCGTTCGGCCATGCTGGATTGGTCCACCTGGTTTCACGAATGGGCCTTTCAGATGATAAGCGAGGTCCCGAAAGGCGAATACCTTTTGCTGGACGGGCTCCTGGGCGACATCCTCATCCGGGGCCTATTCATGGATGACCACCTGGCGGCGGCCCAAGAGAAACAGGACTCGGGGGCCGTTTGCCGGATCCTTCATGAGCGCTTTTCCGAGGGGTTCAACACCTACACCCCGGGGCTTCAGACCTGGCAATCAGTGCTCCGGCCCGAGATACTGAATTCATTCAAAGAGGCTTTGTGGGAAGACCTGAAGAAAGAACTGACAAGCATCGAACACCCGGAAACGGTCTCCATGTTCTTTCTAAGGAACCGGAGTCGCCGGGCCATCGCACCTTTGCCGCGCCTTGTGACGGCCGGAAAAGGTGACGTGCACCTCCCGTTCTGCGACCCCGGGTTCGTCCGGCTTGCACTCTCCCTGCCTCACAGGCTCAAGAGGAACGGAGCCATCTATTTGCACTTGCTGGAGCTGGCCCGGCCCGGCCTTGCACAAATCCCCTCAACAAACGAAAAAGACCTTGCACGCATGGCCCGGTTTCTCACCAATGAACCGCCCCAAGAGAGCACCCAAGGCCGGAAAGAGCGAAGAAAGGCCCGCCCCGTTTCACTCACGCAAAAGCGTCCCCGGGTATTTGCGCCCATATTGCGGCCGGAAATGCTCAAAGCCTTAAAGGAAAAAGACATGGATGTGCTGGGCCGGCACCTGCCGCTTCTGGAGAAGATTCAAATGCTGGAGAGTTTCTTCGGCTGACGCCGCCTTACGCGCGAAAGGCCGTCAAAAGAAATAGGGAGTTTTATTCGGGGTTTGCTTGTTGTTTTTCTTGTAAAGCCCTGCAAATGGATATCAGGTCCTGCTTGTTTGGAGGTCTGCTGTAGGTTTCATCCCCAGCATCATCTTTTCT
>CAYPSZ010000350.1:0-1517 GCA_964413125.1 uncultured Desulfobacterales bacterium | reverse complement strand
TGAATAGCCCGGCAATCGCTTTATCGCCCGATGAGGAAGACAGGGCGGCGTCTATCAGAGGAGGAAAGGTCCTCACGTTCAACCTTGGCAAAGAGGGGTACGGGATAACCATCACCAAGATACGGGAAATCATAGGTATGATGCCCACCAGCGAGATTCGGGCGCTGGATGCCTCCGAGGATCAGGAAATCTGGAGTCACCTTCCCGAACCAGCGGTTCCGGTGGACACTTTAGCGGAGGAGCCCCGTTACTGGAAGATCGCTCCGGGAAGAAATGCGATAGCCTGGCCGGAATGGAAGGAACGCGGTATCGCAGCCATTGGGTGGCCGGAACTCGGCTACCTCACCAACGTCACCCGTGAGGAGTTCGACAAGCGCTCCGAAGAATGTGCAGCCAAGCATGATTACGGAATGGATTTGCCACCAAACGTCGCGCATTGTTCCGCATCCTTACCCATTGGTGTGCTTTGGCGTCATCCCCTAAGGCAGGGGCCCGATGAGGCAGTTCCTCAGAAAATCTATGAAGTGGACCCCTTGACCTGTTTATCCGGAGGCTTCCCCTTCCTGATTTTTGAAAAAAAAGATCGGGGTCAACGGGTTTCTTTACTCAAATTTCAACCATTTTCAAATTGCCCGGCCTCATAGTGGCGCATGACACTCTCGCCATATGCAGGCCCTCCCTGATCTCAGACTCCCCTACGGGGGCATCTTGCCCCGACCACCAAAAGAACCCTTGCAATGCGCCTTTGAAATGATATAATCCAGCCCTGTTTCATCAGTTATTCGTTGAAATCAAATGGAGTTTTGTTTTGAAAAGACGAGCAGAGGGTGATCTGGTTCGATGGAAAGACCGTGCTGACCGAAAGCCTTTGGTCGTTCGCGGCGCGCGGCAAGTGGGGAAAACGTTTCTCGTGGAAACGTTCGCCCACAGCTGTTTCGAGTCCGTTCTGACTGTCAATCTGGAGCAAAAAGATGCCCTGCATGGCCTGTTCGACGGGATGGATCCGCAGCGGATTATTCAGGAGCTTGGACTGTTTTTCAATCAATCCATTGTACCCGGAAAGACGTTGCTCTTTTTGGACGAGGTCCAGGCCTGTCCCAAAGCCATTGCCTGCCTTCGCTATTTTCATGAAGAAATCCCTGATCTCCACGTTATTTCGGCCGGTTCTCTTCTTGACTTCGCATTAAGGGAATTCAGACACTCCATGCCGGTAGGCCGCATTGAATACCTACATCTGTATCCTTTGACCTTCAGCGAATTCCTTTCAGCGCTTGGGGAGGAGAGGCTTGTGAAATGGCTCGAGAACTATCATGTTGGAGACCTGTTCAGTGAGACGGCCCACGCCCGGCTGAGGGAATTTCTCCGTCTCTATTATTTTATTGGCGGGATGCCGGAGGCTGTGGCTGCTTACCGGGAACGAAAAGATCTGGTGGAAGTTCAGCGCGTGTTGACGTCCATCGTTACCACATTGCAGGATGACTTTGCCAAGTATGGCAATCGTGCCCAGCAACGCAACA
>CAYPSZ010000349.1:0-42076 GCA_964413125.1 uncultured Desulfobacterales bacterium | reverse complement strand
TGTCCATCTCCGCGCGGGCCTCGCCCAGTCTATCCTCCACCCTGGAAGAGGCATCCTGCAACATCCCTTTTTCCGACTCGAGCCCCTGGTTCTTGATTTTTTCCCTGATGAAGAAACCTTCGCGGCGAGCGCCGACTATATTATCGTTAAGCGCTTTTTCGTCCCTGGCGAAATTGTCCTCCAAGGTTTCCGCCCGCTCCTTCAGGCCTGCCATCTCCTCGTTCCTCTCGCTCATGATCCGCCTCAATGGACGGTAGGCGACCTTATTGAGGAAAAAAAGGAGAATCAAGAAATTGGCTATCTGGATCCAGAGGACGCCTACGGGCCATATCGAGAAATCCACATTCAACATGGTGGCGCTGCCCTTCCCTTTAATCTTTGTGAACGAATTATCAAGGGTATGGTCTTTTATAAAAAAAAAACCGCCTTGTCAAAACTTTTTTCCGTAAAGCCCGGCTACGAATTTATCTATTAAAAACAAAAGGTTTTAATACACAGCCGCGAGCTTGGCGGTACTGTCGCCGCTTATGGTCAGGTCTTCTTCCAACTTCATCCGGCAGTGACCTTCAAAAACAACCCCCTCCTCAATAACCACGGTGGGCGCCTGGATGTTGCCGAAGACTTTTCCGGGGGAGCTGATCTCGATGCGATCCTCGGCCACGATATTCCCGCGGATCTCGCCGCTGATGAATATGTCGGAGGCATGAATGTCGGATTCGATACTTGCGGTTTCTCCCACACTGAGGGTTCCTTCGCTCAGGATCTCCCCTTGAAACCGGCCGTCGATCCTGACCGTCCCGGTAAAGGACAGCTTTCCATCGAATTCAGAATCCCTTCCAAGAAAAGGATCGATTTCATTCTTCTTTTTCTTCATGCATGGAAGCCCTCTCAATTGCGACGCAAGAAATGGTTGACTACCACACCCCCCCCTCCCTTTGCAACAAAAATCCCCATAAAAACTCGTCCTTTCAGGAACGGGGCCGTTTGAACCCTCAAATCATCCACTGATGGATCAAACGGTTCACTGGAACATGAACCTTCTCATGCTGATACTCATAAGTATTCCCAAACCTGCAAGGGTGGTGACCACGGAGGACCCTCCATAGCTGAATAAAACCAGAGGTATGCCCACCACGGGAAGGAGACCCGTCACCATGCCCACATTTACGACCAGTTCCCAGAAAATCAACGCAACTATTCCCACGGCCAGAAAAGTGCCGAAACGGTCCCTTGAGTTGCTCGCAATATTGATTCCCCAAATGACAAGCAAGAGATAGGCGGTCAGGAGAAAAACAGACCCTGCGAAGCCCCACTCCTCGGCAAGCACGGAGAAAGCAAAATCCGTGTGCTGTTCGGGCAGGAAATGAAGACGGGTCTGGGTTCCCTCCATATACCCTTTTCCCCAGAGCTGACCGGACCCGATGGCGATCTTTGACTGATTCATATGATAACCAGCACCCAGGGTATCCATATCAGGCCTTAGGAAGGAAAGAATACGCGTCTTCTGGTAGCTTTTCAAGCTGGACCAGACAAACGGAGCCGCCGATGCCACGCCTGCCACCAGCAGTGCAAACGACCGCCAGTGTATACCGGCGAACAAAACCAGGGAAAATGAAACAACCGCCACCAAAAGGGTTGTGCCCAGATCCGGCTCCTCCAGTATCAATGCGCAGGGGAGCGCTATAATTAGAAACGGCTTCCAGAGATCCCTCAATCGATAAGACTCACGGTGCTCCCCGTGTTCGCTGAAGAATTTGGCAAGGGCCGCTATAACCGCCAGCTTGGCCGGCTCGGAAGGCTGAAAGGACACCCCTCCGATTATGAGCCAGCGCTGGGAGCCGGAAGTCACGGGCCCGAAAACAAGGACCATAATAAGCAGGGCAAGGGAAAGAAGGTAGGCGGGATAGGCAAGGCGTTCAAGCCTGTGGTAATCGAACAAGGTCACCACAAGAAGAACGCCGAAACCTATCAGGAACCAGTACATCTGCCGGATAAAGATTCTAGGCACCCCGGAACCGTCAAGACCGCGCGTGGCGCTGTAGAGGTTGATAAGGCTCAATGATGCTATTATAAAGATTAATAACAGCAATATCCAGTCAAAGTTTTGCACAAGGCGTCTGTCGAACACGGAGGCACTCTCTTTACGGCATTGGTTCTGTATCCGCTGAAGTACGGTTTTTCACTTCCCCCAAGTAGGTCCGTATCAATTCTCCCGCCATGGGAGCAGCCTCTCGCCCGCCTCCAAGGCCGGAATTCTCCACAAGCACAGCCAAGGCAATCCTGGGATTCTCCGCCGGAGCCACGGCCACAAACCAGGCATGATCCCTGAATCTCTCGGGGATCTCTCCGTCCTTCTCACTGGCCTTCTCGGCTTCCAGGCTCACAACCTGTGCCGTCCCTGTTTTTCCCGCCACAGTGATACCCTCAACCCGAGCTCGACGGCCGGTGCCTCTGGAATCATTTACCACGGCGATCAAGGAGCGCTGCAGTCTGAGGAGGTTATCCCGGTCGGCATCCAGCTTGGAAATCACCGTAGGTTCAAAAGCATACTCCGTCTTGTCCTCTTTTCCGGCCCATCGTACCACCTTGGGCTGGTGCAGGACGCCTCCATTAAAGACGGCCGCAATCATCCTGGCCGCCTGAATCGGGGTCACCAGCACAAAGCTCTGTCCAATGGAGGTGGAAATCGTCTCCCCGTGCTGCCAGGCAACCCCGAATCTCTTCAGTTTCCATTCTTTGGTAGGGATCAGTCCCGGCCGCTCGCCTCTCAGCTCCAGCCCGGTTGTCTTCCCCAGGCCGAGCATTTTGGAGTAATGCGCCATAGTATCGACCCCCAGTCTTCGACCGAGCTTATAGAAATACACATCGCAGGATTCCGCCATCGCCCTGTGATAATCAACCTTGCCGTGTCCTTCCCGCCTCCAGCAGCGGAAGATATGACCGCCGAGTTGATAACGACCCCCGCAGAACTCCTCTTCATCGGGATCAATGGCGCCTTCCTCGAGGCCGGCCAGGGCGACAGCGATCTTGAATATGGATCCAGGAGGATAAACTCCTGAAATAGATCTGTTTTGTAGAGGATGGGTTCCTCCTGACACCATTTGTCTCCAGGTTACGGTATCAATACCGCTGATGAACTGATTTGGATTGAAAGGGGGTGCGCTTGCCATGGCAAGGACTTCCCCGGTTGCCGGATCAATCGCAACAATGGCGCCTTTCTTGTCCTTCAGTTCCTTTTCCGCCGCTGCCTGAAGATCCTTATCCAAAGAAAGCGCGAGATTCAGCCCGGAGACCGCTGGTTTTTTTGACAGCACTTTCAACTGGCGCCCGGCGGCGTCCACCTCCACCTGTTCACCCCCACGACTCCCGTGAAGATGATTTTGCCATCGGGCCTCAACACCTGATTTCCCAACCAGGTTTCCAAGCCGGACATCGGGGTAGCGCCCGCTTCTCAATTCCGAATGGCTGATTTCTCCCAGATATCCGATAACATGAGAGGCCAACTCCCCCTGCATGTAATAGCGCTGCGGCTGCACTTGAAGAACCACGCCGGGCAGGTTGAAACTGTGGGTTTCAATAGCAGCCAAATCTTCCCTGGAAAGGTCACGCTTGATCAGTACGGGGCGAAAGGGACGTGACCCGGACGCATTTTTCAACTTTGATAAAATAAGTTCAGGGCTTATATAAGCCAGTTTTTCGAGCTGTTTCAGTAATGGTTCCAGATCACTAATATCTTCTGGAATAAGGTAAAGGCTATAAGATGGTTTGTTATCAACAAGTAAATAACCATTACGGTCAAATATCATCCCCCTAAAGGGTAGAATATCCCGAAGATGAATCCGGTTATTCTCGGATTTGACCCTGTACTCAGGCCCATGCACCACCTGTAAATACCAAAGTCTTAGAACAAGAACGGCGAAGACAAGGAAAACTACATATGTAGCACGCCGAAGCCGGGCCTGATAGATCTCACTCAGAGTGCTGTTGAAGCTTGAAGTTCTCAATGCGACCTATATATAGTTAACTCAGTACGTTAGGTGCTCTTATGCCCCATATGAAAGCCTTTTTACGCTTTCATGAGGGTTGGGGATCCTCCGGCTCCGCTCGAGCTACACTCAGGAGCTTTCCCACTTTATCGAGACCCAGAAAGACAGCGGGAGCAAACCCCGTTGTCAATACCGCCGAGAACAAGAAGGCGGATAGAATTCGAACCTCCGGAGAGGCGCTGAGGGAGAACAGATTAAGTAATCCCATCAAAAGCAATTTCTTGAGCATTACCGCCGCAAAAACAACAATCAACTGTCCTTTGATGGACTGCAAGTCAAAAACGCCGTCTCCGGCCTTGATTCCCAGGAATACAATGAGGTGTATGACAGAAAAAAGCCCCAAAGGGGCCGCCGAAAGGACGTCTGTAAACAAACCCATGCCAAGCGCAAAGGCCCCGGCCCATGAGTCGCCGTGCCTCACTATTAGGTAAGCCACTGTGATAACGACTAAATCTAAGTCAACAAACTCCGGCAGGGCTACGGCCCTGAAACCGCCTTTTGCCAGCAGAAGAACGAGGCAGGTAATCCACGCCGTGGCATAAACCCCTATTCTGTTTCTTGGTACCGGTCGGCTGATGGGTCCTCCTTCAGTACGACAAGGACTTCTTCCAGACGATTGAAATCCACCTGAGGTTGAACCTGAACATTCTTAAAAAGTGCGCCGGGTCTATCGGACACACCGGTCACGCGGCCTACGGGAAGACCTTTGGGAAAGACTCCCCCCATTCCGGATGTGATAATGATGTCTCCAGGAGCCATGCGGCTTGTCTTGAGCACATAATCAAGCCGACAGACCTCGGATGAACCGCCCTTGAGGATACCCTGATCCCGCGTGGCCTGGTTGAGACAATCAACAGAGCTGTTTTGGTCTATGATGAGCAGCACCCTGGAGTAATTCGGGCTGACTGAAACCACGCGACCGACTACCCCTTCAGCACTAAGCACGGCCATATTCATGCGGACGCCTGAGCGATGGCCCTTGTCGATAATCACCGACCTGAACAATCCGGTGGGATCCCGCCCTATGACCTGGGCCGCGGTCATGGACCAATTGGTTTGTTCCTTCAGACGAAGGAACTCCCGAAGACGCTCATGCGTGGCCAGCATCTCGCGGTAGCGGGAGTTTTCCACTCTCAGGGATTGAATCTCCTTGCGAAGAGCTCTGTTTTCGTCATAGACGCTGACCAGACCGAAATACTTCTTCCAGACCCCCTCCACCCCGCGGACGGTTTTGGTCATAAAGTTCTGAAAGGGGGCGACGATCTCAACGACCATCTGTTCTGCAGGACTCCAGGATAATGTCCGCTTCAGATGAGACGAGAAGAGGAACAGGGCAAGGAGGGCGAATAAAAACCATATCCAGATGATTCTGATCCGTCGGAATCTCACCGGAGGAAATCGTCTTTCTGCCGCAAAAAGTGCATGGAATAGGCGGGTCAGTCAGCCCCGTGACAAGGGCCCATTCCGCGCCCTTTCGACGAAGTTTCAAGTAATCGATGGATCCCCAAGGATCCTGCAAATCTTCAGCAGAGGCGAGGAACAGTGAGGCCCGAAACGGACACTACTTGATCACTACCTCCCTTAAGATGTTGATGTTATCCAGGGCCTTTCCAGACCCTATCACTACGGTGGAAAGGGGGTCCTCCGTAATGGTGATGGGCAACCTGGTCTCTTCCCTCAAGAGCACATCGAGACCCTTTAGAAGGGATCCGCCGCCGGTCAGCACAATACCTTTGTCCACAATGTCGGCGGCCAGTTCGGGGGGTGTCTGTTCAAGGGCGATGCGCACAACCTCCACAATGGTCTCCACCTGCTCTGATATGGATTTTCGAATTTCTTCGGAGTCTATGGTCAGGATCTTGGGTATGCCGGTGACGAGATCCCGGCCCTTGACCTCGATGGTTTCAACCTCTTCACTGGGATAAGCATTTCCTATTGCGGTTTTGATAATCTCCGCGGTCCCCAGCCCGATCAGAAGGTTGTACTTACGCTTGATGTGCTGCAGGATGGCTTCGTCCATCTTGTCCCCGCCGACTCGAACCGATTTGCTGTAAACAATCCCGGCCAGGGAAATAACGGCGACTTCGGTGGTGCCTCCTCCGATATCCACCACCATATTACTGGTAGGCTCGGTTATGGGCAGGCCCGCGCCGATGGCCGCCGCCATGGGTTCCTCGATCAGAAACACCTCGCGGGCGCCGGCGGATTCAGCAGACTCTCGTACAGCCCGCTTCTCGACCTGGGTTATTCCCGAAGGCACGCAGACTATAATTCTGGGGCGAACCAGGGTCCCCCGGTTGTGAACTCTCCTAATGAAATGACGAAGCATGGCTTCGGTTATCTCGAAATCCGCAATAACGCCGTCCTTCATGGGACGAATAGCCACGATATTGCCCGGCGTCCTGCCCAGCATCATCTTTGCATCCTTTCCCACGGCCAGCACTTTTGTACCTCCCTTGGCATCCTTACGGACCGCCACAACGGAAGGTTCACTAAGTACGATCCCCTTGCCCTTCACATAAACCAGGGTATTCGCAGTGCCCAGATCGATGGCCAAATCATTCGAAAACATCCCAAGTAGCGGATCAAACAGCATGATGCTCTCCTTTCATTGCGATCATCGCATTTCCGGAGGAGTCACGACAATACGGACTCTCGACAGCTCGGAGTTCCATTCGACATGGGCATTTCTCCTCTTGACAAAGCAACTCGTTTTGGTTTAAATAGAAGTTTACGCTTAAACAGCCTGTACCCAAATACCCTAAGAGTGAATGGGAATCATAGACCGATGAAACGAACATATCAACCCAGCAGAATCAAGAGAGCCCGCACCCACGGTTTTAGAATAAGAATGCGGACCAGCGGTGGGGCCCGTGTGATCCGGCGAAGGCGCGCCAAAGGGCGCAAGCGTTTGTCCGTCTAATGTCAACAATGCGGCAAGCAATTTCCTTAAACGAGTGTTCCTTTCCGGATGGGCTCCTTTTCGTTTCCAAAAACTCAAAGGATATTGAAGCGAAAGGATTTTGTCAATCTAAATCGCTCCGGCAAGCGGTTTCACACGAGGCATTTTTTCGTTACGGTGAATCGGAGCGGGCCCGGCACGAACAGACTGGGGATCACGGCTAGCAAGAGAACCGGAAACGCCGTATTTAGAAACCGAATCAAACGCCTGGTGAGGGAATTTTTCAGGCTGAACAACAGCCGGCTCCCTCAGGGGGTAGATGTCATCGTCGTCGTGAAAAGAGGAGCGACGTCGCTCGATTACTGGAAAGTCCGAGATGAGCTTGGTGCGATCCTTTTCTATGAACAACATGGCCACTAAGCTGCGAATTATACCCATTTTTTTAATAGATATTTACCGAATGGGAATTTCGCCGTTTTTCGGTCCTACCTGTCGGTTCCACCCCACATGTTCAGCATATGCCCGCCTTGCTATCCTTAAATTTGGTTTGGTCCGGGGCGTTTTAAAATCGCTCATAAGGATCTCCAAGTGCCATCCATTTCATCCCGGAGGCTACGATCCTTTGGATTAACCGCCCTTCAGACAAGTTACTCGAGATGGCGGTTTTTTTGGGACCCGGGAACAAATGTTTTGTCAAAGTTTGCTCGAAACATAGAATTTTCGAGCACTTGTGTGCAGCCGACCCTGTTAGGGATGCTCACGCAACCATTGGGTGACTGAATGGAAAAACGTACTCTGTTGGCGTTCGTCCTGTCGTTCCTTGTCCTGATTCTGTGGTCGGTGATGTACGCCCCCCAGGGCGACCGCGCAACTTCCCCCGAAGCCCCCGCCCCGCATGTGGAAGACCGTAGGCCCCTTGTGGAACCGGCTCCTGCGACCGCCCCGCAATTTGGACCTGCACCCGTCGATGCACCAAAGGCTGAGGAACAGGTGGCATCCCCCCCTGCACCATCTCGGATCATCGACCACGAAGTCCGAGTGGATACCCCTTTGTACTCGGCTGTATGGAGCAATGCAGGAGGCATGATCAAGAGCTTCCAACTCAAAGATTACCGTGAGACGTCCAGAGAAGACTCACCGCCCGTGGATTTGGTGAACCTTGATCCCGATGACCAGGGCCTCTTAGGGTTTTATTTCGCCCATGAAGGGGCTCAGCGATCCCGGTCCGTTCTTTACGAATTCAGTGATTCGTCCGTAATTGTAACGCCCGAATCCGGGCCGAAAACCCTTGTCATGACAGGTCACGGCTCGGACGGCGTGAGCGTTGAACATACTTATGTTTTCCATCCTGAGCGATACCTCATAGATGTGAAAACCCGGGTGGTGAACCGCGGGGCCGGCCCCCTGGATGGTTCGATCGCAGCCAGGCTAAAAAATCTTCCCCCCCAGGGCAGGCAAAGCTATTACGGCTTCCTAGGCATTGCACTGCTTTTGAACGGAGAACTTAATGAAATAAAACCCAAGAAGATGAGAGACGAACCTATGCAGCTATCGGGCAAAATCGGATGGATGGCCTATGAAGACGATTACTTCATGATCTCGGTTATTCCGGAAACGCCCGACGAGGGTCGCTTTTGGGGCAGACAGCTTTCATCCGGTGCATTTGAAGCCCACTACCTGACACCCGGTATCAGGCTCGGCCACCAGGAGCAGGCGTCCGCCGAGTTCTCCCTGTACTTAGGCCCCAGAGATCTGTCAATCCTCGGGGGTCTCGGTAAAGACCTGGAGAAGGCCGTCAGTTTCGGCTGGACCGACATCATTGCCAAACCCTTGCTGCTGGCTCTTCAGTTCTTTCACAGGTACGTACACAACTATGGCTTTGCCATAATCATACTTACCATTATCATCAAGATTATTTTTTGGCCTTTGACCCATAAAAGCTATAAATCAATGAAAGAAATGCAAAAAATACAGCCTATAATGGCTAAATTAAGGACAAAATATAAAGACAATAAAGAACAAATGAATCGCGAAATGATGCAGCTCTATAAGACCTACAAGGTAAATCCTTTGGGAGGATGCCTTCCAATGGTGATCCAAATACCTGTTTTTTTTGCTCTTTTTAGAGTTCTGAGCAGCTCTATAGATCTACGTCATGCACCTTTTATTTTTTGGATAAATGACCTTTCAGCCCCGGATCGTTTATTTAATTTCCCTTTTCAAATTCCATTCATGGCTCCTCCATCCGGGATTCCTGTTCTTACTTTATTTATGGGAGCCTCGATGTTTCTACAACAAAAAATGAGCCCGGCTCCGGGTGATCCTACCCAAGCCAAAATAATGATGTTTTTACCCATTATTTTTACCTTTGTGTTTATAAACTTTCCTTCCGGTCTGGTACTCTACTGGCTGACAAACAACATTCTATCCATTGGCCAGCAGTATCGTATCCTAAAGAAACCCGGCTAAAAAATTCATTGGAGGAAGCATATGGAAAGTATGGAGTTTGAAGGTAAAACCACTGAAGAGGCCATTCAAAATGCCTCTAAATACCTTAATATTCCCATTGAAGAACTTGATATTGATGTTATAGAACCAGGATCAGCTGGTATATTTGGCCTTGTAGGAACTAAAAAAGCTAAAATAAAAGTCAGCTATTTACTTCAAAGAGAAATTGCCCCGGAATCAGAACCCCCCGAGGCTCTTGAAGAGTTGGAAGATGAAGATGAGGTGCCGGATCTGGACGTAGACGATGATGATGAATATGAAGAGCATGAGCCGCTTGTCTCAGACCGGCCCGCCCGGGATATCCCGGTTCAGGAAGAAGAGCTCAAGCTCGCCAAAGAGACACTGGAAACCATCCTCGGCCTCATACCCATGGACACTAAGGTTGCCGCCCATCGTGTTGACGGGAACATAAACCTTGATATCGAAGGGGATAACTCCGGCCTCCTCATAGGACGCCGCGGCAGGACCCTGGACGCTCTGCAATTTATCGTGAACAAGATAGTCAACAAGACGCTCGAGCGTAAGGTCAGGGTCGTTATCGACTCGGAGCGCTATCGCGGGCGCAGGAGGGAGTCTCTCAGGCAGTTGGCGCTGCGTATGGGTGATAAGGCAAAACGTATCGGCAAGCCCGTCACAACCAATCCCATGAACCCGTCCGACCGCCGTATCATCCACCTGGCCCTCAAGGACGACAATCTCTTGAATACCAGGAGCCGGGGCGAGGGCCTTATGAAGAAAGTGGTCATCATTCCCCGGAAGTGACCCGCCTATGCCGGATGATGCATCATTGACCGATACCATAGCGGCGCTTTCCACTCCTCCCGGGCATGCGGGGATCGGCATCATCCGCATGAGCGGTCCCCTTGCGGTGCCCATAGCCCGGACCGTGTTTCGTCCGCGACGCCCCATTACTGATAATTCCAGCCACATGCTCCACCTGGGAGATATCATTGATCCTTCCACAGTGGTCTCGGTTGATGAAGTGCTGCTATCCATCATGAGGGCCCCGCGTTCATATACGCGGGAAGACGTGGTGGAAATCAACTCCCACAGCGGCCACGCCTTACTGGAACGTATCCTCAATATACTCCTGGACGCAGGAGCACGTCAGGCCAGGCCCGGAGAATTCACTTTCAGGGCCTTCTTGAACGGCCGCATCGATCTCACCCAGGCCGAGGCCGTGATGGACCTGATTTACGCGCGGTCCGAAAGAGGTGTTGAACTGGCCTCAAGGCAGCTCAAGGGAGGCATGAGACAGCGAATCGAATCCGTCAGGGATTCGCTGATCGGTCTTATGGCACACGCAGAGGTGGCCATCGACTATCCTGACGAAGAATTCGGCCTGATTTCGGGTGATGAGGCCTCAGGCCGTGTTGCAACCGAAGTGCTGGAGCCTCTGGAGGAGATACGCTCGGCCCATGCCCGGCGCAGAATATGGGTGGAAGGCACTAAAGTCGCCATTGTGGGAAGAGTGAATGCGGGCAAGTCCAGCATACTTAACCGTCTGGTGGGCAAAAAGCGCGCCATAGTCTCATCGGAACCGGGCACCACTCGCGACGTCATTGAACAGTACGTTCAGATCAATGGCCTTCCCCTACGGCTTCTTGACACCGCGGGGTATCGTGAGGCCCAAGGAGAGGTGGAGAGCTTGGGTATCAGGCTCACAGAACAATGCCTTCAAGAAGCGGATCTGGCTCTCTGGGTGGTGGACCGGAGCAGGGGGCTCCACATGGACGACCGGCGGATCTTTGATCGTTGTAAAGAGGTCCCTACCCTGGCCGTGGTGAACAAAATCGACCTCAAGGGGCGAATGAATGAAGAGGAGGTCAGACTGGTCTGCGGTCATATCCCCATGATCCGGGTGTCGGCTCTTTCCGGAGAAGGAATGGCCCACCTGGAGCAGGCCCTTGCAAACGCAGTCCTGGGAAAGGACCAGGGAGGAGTCCATGCGGAATTTGCACCCAACCCCCGGCAGAATCGCATACTGGGCGAAGCCTGCGCCCACCTCCGCCGTGCGGTGTCCCGTCTCCAGGAGGACGCTCCCATGGAAATAGCGGCCATGGATCTGCAAAGCGCTCTTGAGTGCCTGGACCGGATCACGGGGAGGCAGGCCTCAGATGACGTTCTGGAGCGCGTTTTCAGCGAATTCTGCTTGGGAAAGTAGGAATTCCTCCCATTTAATGAAAGGCTTTGCAGGGGTTCATTCCTTCTTAAAGTACTCCCTTACCTGCTTGATTGCGCAGTACTTCCCGCACATGGTGCATACATCGTCCTCCCCTGGAGGGTTGGCCTCGCGCATACGCCGCGCCTTGATCGGATCTATGGCCAGGGCCATCTGGGTCTCCCAGTCCAGCCGCTTTCTGGCCTCACTCATTTTACGGTCCCTTTCCATGGCTCCTTTGTGCCCGCGGGCTATGTCCGCCGCATGAGCGGCGATCTTGGTCACAACAACCCCTTCCCGAACCTCCGCCGGACCGGGGAGACACAGATGCTCCGAGGGTGTCACGTAACACAGGAAGTCCGCACCCGCCTCACCGGCCACAGCCCCTCCTATGGCACAAGCCACGTGGTCATATCCGGCAGCCACGTCCGTTACAAGCGGCCCAAGAACATAAAACGGAGCGTGCCGGCACAACTGCTTCTGCAACAGGATATTGGCCCGTATTTGATCCAATGGGACGTGTCCCGGGCCTTCGATCATTACCTGTACATCCCGATCCCAAGCCCTGTCGGTCAGGTCACCAAGGGTCATAAGCTCGTGAATCTGGGCCCGATCCGTGGCATCGGCGAGGCAGCCGGGCCTCAGCCCGTCACCCAGGCTCAGAGTAACATCGTATTTGTGGGCTATATCAAGGAGACGATCGTACTGCTCGTAAAGAGGATTCTCCAGGCCATGATGAAGCATCCAGGTCGTAAGAAACGCCCCTCCCCGGCTTACAATGTCCGTCACTCGGCCCTGAGATCGAAGCATCTCCAGGGCGGCTAGTGTGAGACCGCAATGGACGGTGATGAAGTCAACCCCGTCGGCCGCTTGCCGCTCGATCACGTCAAACAACCTGTCGGGCGTCAGATGAACAAGCCCGCCTTCTTCGTTGACCGTCTCCACCACCGCCTGATAAACAGGGACGGTCCCCACGGGGACAGGGCTGTTATCCAGCACATTCTTCCTGCACAGGTCGATATCGCCTCCTGTGGAAAGATCCATCACAGCATCCGCTCCCGCCTCCAGGGCCGCCTTCAGCTTGTCTCTCTCCTCTTCCAAAGAAGCCCTGTCCGATGAGGTGCCGATGTTTGCATTCACCTTGATGGTAAGGCCTTCACCTATACCGCACGGTTTAAGCCGGGCGTGTTTTGGGTTGGCGGGGATGACCACCCGGCCGGCCGCGATTTGCTCCCTGATCACTTCCACCGGAACCCCCTCAGCCTCTGCCACCTGTTTCATGGCGGCGGAAGTGATTCCGCTTCTTGCCATTTTCAACTGCGTCATTTTTATCCATTCCTCGAACCCGCTCGACCCTCGGGGTCTGCACGGTCATTGATCAGCTTTAAGCTTCAAGCTTCAAGCCTTAAAACAGTAATAGGTTTCCCGGGACGCACTTTCCGTCACGGCTGGGATCGGGTTCCAAGGGGGTTGACCACCCCGGGCCCCGCTCCCCATTGATATCCATTCATCAGGGCTTTTCGAGTCACTCTGCGGGCCCGAATCACCGCCTTGCGAAAACCAAAACCCATCCCCAGCGCCGCAGCGAGTGCAGTGGAAAAGACGCATCCGCTTCCATGAGTAAAGGTGGTAATCAGACGACTACCGGAGTAACTGTGTGTACCCTCGCCATCACAGATAACGTCCACGCACCGGCCCTCAAGATGTCCCCCGGTCACGACTGCATCAGGACCCAGTGCCTTCAGTGCTCCGGCAGCCTCTTCAGCATCCCTTCCGGATTTTACCGGGCGACCCGTGAGCGCCGAGGCCTCGGGCAGGTTGGGTGTGACCGCGTGGACCCTGGGAAGGAGCTCATCCCGCAGAATATCCAGGGCCTGCGGATCAAGGAGCCACTCGCCGGTGGATGCCTTGATTACGGGATCCAATACCACATTCTTGAGGCCCAGCCTTTGGATGAGCTCAACCATCAAGCGCACCGAATCGGTGTTTTTCAACATTCCGATCTTGACGGCTCGAGGCGATGCATCCCTCACCACCCCCTCGACCTGCTCCCGGATAATGCCGGTGGGGACTGAATAGGCTGCAGTCACACCAATTGAATTCTGTGCGGTCACCGCTGTTACGGCGCTCAAGGCGTGCAAACCCATGCGGTGGATGGTCTTGATGTCGGCCTGTATGCCGGCTCCTCCGCTCGAATCCGAGCCTGCTATGGTGAGAACACTGTTCATTCGTAATCCATCGCTTGCCTTTGTTCACCTCCAAGTAAGAGAAAAAAGGGCTCTTCAGTGGATGGATGTGACCCCGGTTCCGGCGGTGCCTCCACTTCCGGAAAAACTCTAGCACCAGGGTGGGGAAGTGTCAACGAGCGCCGTGGAACATCTTCGCATCGGCTTGACTTTACCATGGAAATCGTTTAGATCCTTGTGATCATCTTGGTGGTTCACCGCTTAACTGCGGCTTTCAATTATGAGTCTCCAATCGGAGCCCTTCACATGAAACGGGATCGATGGAAAACCATTTTCAGTCTGAATCCCCGATCCATAACTCTTTTGTCCCTCCTCCTCATCCTGGCCCTCTTCATATTAGGCGTCCCTATCCTGGATATAGTGGAACTCAAGACCTATGATCTCAGATTTCGGTCCCGCGGCCTTATTCAACCTGCACATCAAGTGGTGGCGGCGGTTATCGACGAGAAGAGCCTTGACCGGGAAGGCCGCTGGCCGTGGCCGCGGGCAAAAATCGGGCGGATCATGGATATCCTCGACCAAGACGGGGCCAAGGTGATCGCCTTTGATATCGGATTCCTGGAGCCTGACGAAAACAACAATCTGCACCTCATCAGGAATATAGACCGGGAACTGCAGGCCCTCGGGATCGAAAACCCTGAGCTCAAGCAATTCATGGAGGAACAGCGCCGCCTGGCTGACAACGACCTTATTCTCGCCCGGAGCATTGATAGGGCCCAAGCAAAGACCATCCTAGGATATTTTTTTTATATGCGAAAGGCGTTTATTCAATACGGTCTGGATGAAAAAGATATCGAGGACCGACTGCAGACCATAGCCGGATCCAAGTACCCGGTAATTATCTACACACAAAACCACATGCCTTTCGAGCCTTTTCGAACGGCTTACGCTCCGGTACCGAACCTGCCCCTGCTCCATCAGGCCGCCGACTCTTCCGGGTACTTCAATGTGGAGCCTGATCCCGAGGACGGTATAGTGCGCACCATACCACTCATGTACAAGTGCGGTCAGGAGGTATACGCACCCCTGTCCGTCCAGGCGGTGTGGCACTATCTGGACCGCCCCCAGATGATGATACGAGTGGCGGATTATGGGATACAGGGGCTTCAGTTCGGAGACCGCAAGGTACCCACGGATGAAATGGGCTACATGCGCATCAATTTCCTGGGGCCTGAAAAGACCTTTCCCCACTATCCCTTGAGCGACATCCTGAAAGAAGATTTTCCCATGGGAACATTCAAGGACAAGATCGTAATCGTGGGGGCCACGGCCATCGGGCTCGGCGACATTCGGAACACGCCTTTCTCCAGTACCGGCGAATACCCGGGACTGGAAATCCATGCCACGGTCATGGAAAACATCCTCCAAGGTAATCATGTAAGCAAACCCAGATGGTCAACCGTGTTCGACGTGATGGCCATCCTCCTTCTGGGCCTGATGACAGGATTTGCCATACCCAGGCTAAACGCAGTCAAGGCCGTTATGGCGGCCGTTGCCCTACTCATATTATACTTTCTTGTCAACCGGTGGCTTTTTGTGCAAAACGGCCTCTGGTTGAACCTCGTTTACCCCCTTATTGCCGTGGTACTGATCTACACATCCCTTACTGTCTACCACTACCTGACGGAAGAACGAGAGAGGAAGAAGATCCGCGGCGCATTCAGCTATTACGTATCCAGATCGGTGGTCAATGAAATGCTGAAGGATCCCGACAAGCTGAGGCTTGGAGGAGAAAAGAAGGAACTATCAGTCCTGTTTTCCGACATAAGGAGCTTCACTTCCATATCAGAGGGGATGTCCCCGGAGGACCTGGTCCACCTACTCAACGAGTACCTCACCGTGATGACGGATATAGTTTTCAGGTACGAGGGGACCCTGGACAAATACATCGGCGACGCCCTCATGGCCATTTACGGGGCCCCGCTGGATCAGTCCGATCACCCAAGACGGGCGTGTGCCTCGGCCCTCGACATGATGGAAGGACTCAAGGCGCTGAACGATAAATGGATCCGGGAGGGGAGAATGCCTCTGGACATCGGGATCGGGATCAATACCGGATTCATGATGGTAGGAAACATGGGATCGGACCAGAGGTTCGACTACACCGTAATGGGCGACGCCGTTAACCTGGGTTCGCGACTGGAGGGAGCCAACAAGTCTTACCGGACGCACATACTCATAAGCGGATCCACTTACGAGCGAGTAAAAGACGATTTCGTGTGCATGGAGCTGGACCGCGTGCGCGTAAAGGGAAAGAAGGAGCCCGTGGGCATCTTCGAACTCATAAGCAGAAAGGAACTTCCCTGTCGGGACATGGATGCCATTGCCCGCTTTCATCAAGGCCTGCGGCTTTATAAAAATCAGGATTGGGAAGGGGCCATCGAGGTATTCGAATCGGTCAATGCCATGGACCAGACCCTTTACGCGGCTCGGCTTTACATAGAGCGCTGTGAAGAGCTCAAGAAGGCCCCTCCCGGCCCGGGATGGGACGGGGTGTTTACCATGACCACGAAATAGATCAAAGATAATACTTGAAGAGGTAGTACAGGAGCTTCTGGTACTCCATCACCACTTCCCTTACATAACGTCTCGTCTTCCACCAGTCCTCGGCCTTGAAGCCTGAATAGGAAGTAGGGTGCATCCGCACCGAAACGTCCTCCTTCCCCAGCTCCCGCTGGAAGGTCAACCATGCACGGCGGGTGTGGGCGGGCGACGTTACCACGATGAGGGACCCGTAACCCTGTTCCATCACAAGGTTCCTTACCATGGCGGCCTCCTCCATGGTGCTCCCTACCGGCCGGTCCGCTTCCATCAGAGCGTGTTCAGGCACTTGCCTGTGTAACAGGATCAGTCTGAGTATATCAATACTCAAAGGCACATCGATTCCGTGCCTTGCCAGTACATGGTACCCGTCAGGATGGACCTCGGGTGCTATGAAGACCTTGGGTGCGAATCCCCCGCGGTAAACGTCGGCCGCACCGAGACCTCGTTCGATTTCGTCTCCCGAAAGACACACTATCAGGTCCGATTCTTCAAGCTCGTGTGATACGACCAGATATCCCCCCAGCCTTATCAAAAGAGCTTCGTGATAGGCCGTGAGTCCTGTCAGGATAACAAAGGCGGCAAACAGGATCCACCTCAGGACGGGCTTGCGGTCGGAGGAGCCCGAATCAGGCTCGATGGGTGAATCGGAAATCCCGGTCCCGTTCACGTCCGAAGCCTCGGTTCCTCTCCCGTATTGGTCTCCGTTCTCCTTTTTGGAGGAACGGTATCCCCGTTCCATGTCTTAGAACTCCTTTCCGCTGTCAATGAGAAGGGTGACGGGACCATCGTTCACAATATGCACGTCCATCATCTCCTGAAACTCACCGGTGGCCACCTCGAGTCCTTTCTTTCTTATAATATCCACCACCATCTCGTAAAGCCGGCGGGCCTCCTCAGGCGGTGCGGCCCTAACGAATGAAGGCCTCCTTCCCTTTCTGCAGTCACCCCACAAGGTAAACTGGGAAACGACCAGGATAGAACCTCCGGAGTCCAATACCGAACAATTCATCAGACCTTCTTCATCCGGAAACACCCGGAGATGTACCGTCTTGGCGGCCACGTACTCACAATCCTTTTCCGTATCACCTCTTGCCACTCCCAAAAACACCAGCAGTCCCGGCCCGATTTCCCCGCTCACGCCTCCGCTTACCTCCACACGCGCCCGCTTGACCCTTTGAATTACGGCTCTCAAGATACCTCTCCTGCAAAGGCGGACGGGCAAGCCCGTTGCTCCGTTTTCATCTCTTTAGGCCCTTTCCGTGAAAACATATTATGACATAAACATGCGGGTGTTTCAATCCGTGGTTCGTGAACACATGATTTACTCGAGAAACCAAGGCCGTCGGCATAAGAGGCGGGAGAAAAGCTCAGGCCCCCGAAACCTGGAACATTTCTGATGGTTTGCGGGCGATTGCCCGGATCGGAGGGATTTACAGGATTTTATAGGTTGACTGCGCAGGCGGAATTGTTTATCCTCCGTTTATCAGGCTTCCAAATATATCATTACAAATCAAAAGTCCAAGGTTATCATGACATCCTCCCCCGAGACTTCAGAGCCGGTTTCCATCCGGAAATGGTTATTTTCCGGAAAGGCACCGCCTACCGGAAAGATTTCCTATTGTGAAGAAGCCGGGCATCCCAGGAGGCGCACATCCTTGATGGAACAGATACCGGGCCCGACCCTGAGGGGTCTTTTGTGTCGGAGAAGGCCTGTCCAAGTTAGGTCTTAGAACGAGCGATCCCCCGGGATCGATGTTTAGAACCCATAGCAAGGCATTTTGAAAGGAGGATATCATGAAAAGCAAAGACCGTGACGTTCATCCACTGATTCCGGAACTGGCCGGATGGATGGAAAAGGGTAAGCTGAGCCGGAGGGAATTTCTCAGGTACTCAACCCTCCTGGGCTTGGGCGCTGCAACAGCAGCCTCCATTGCCGGCATTTCATTGCCAGTAAAAGCCCGTGCCTCCAACATCCGCAGGGGCGGGACCCTCAAGATTGCGTCTTCAGTTCAGAAGGTGACCCATCCGGCCCAGTTCTCCTGGGTGGAGCCGTCCAACATGTTGCGTCAGGTGGGCGAGTATCTCACCCAAACGGACAACCAGAACATCACCCGCCCTTACCTCCTTGAAAGCTGGAAAGCCTCGGACGACCTCAAGACCTGGACCCTGAATCTGAGAAAGGGGATCAAGTTCAACAACGGGGACCAGTTCAACGCGGACGACGTGATATTCACCATGAATGAATGGCTGAGGGAGGAAGTGGGATCCTCCATAAAGGGCATGATGGGGGCATACTTGAGCCCTTCAGGCATTGAAAAGGTGAACGAGCACCAGGTTAAGCTGCACCTGAGCGTCCCTGAGATTGCGGTCCCCGAGCACCTCTTCCACTATCCGGCCCTTGTCCTCAACCACAGGACCTTTGAAGGCGATTTCATAAGGGCGCCTCATGGAACCGGTCCCTTTACACTTGAGACATACCGCGAAGGAGAGCGCTGCGTCGTCAAGGCCCGCAATGACTACTGGCAGAAAGGCGCCGATGGAAAGCCCCTCCCGTATATGGATGCCATCAATTTCGTGGACATGGGCGATGAGATGTCGCCCCGGATAGCCGCAATCAAGTCGGGAGAAATCGACTCCATCGACTTGGCCACCACGGGCGGGACCACCGCATATCAGACCCTCAAGGACGACCCCAGCATAAACGTAAAACCCATCGGCACGGCCCAGGTACGCCTGCTCAGAATGCGCGTGGACCTGGACCCATGGAAGGACAACCGTGTACGGATGGCCCTCAAGCTTTGCCAGCATCGTGAGAAGATCCTGGGGCTGGCTTACTTCGGCCAGGGAGTTCTGGGTCACGACTTCCACGTGTCACCGGTCCACCCCGAGTACTGTGAGATGCCCGTGCCCAAATACGACCCCCAGAGGGCCAAACAGCTTCTTCAGGAGGCCGGGTACAAGAACGGGCTGGATGTAAACCTTGCTGTGGGCAGTGAATGGACCGATGTTGTGCGCTATGCGGAAGTCCTCAAGCAGGATGCGGTCCCGGCGGGCTTCCGCATCAACATCCAGACCATGCCCACCAGCCAGTACTGGGAGAAGTGGACCGAAGTGGACCTGGGCGTAACCCCCTGGACCCATCGCCCTCTGGCCACAATGGTCCTGAACTTGGCCTATGTCACAGACGACGACGGAAAGCCTGTGGCCTGGAACGAGACCAACTGGTCCGACCCCGAATTCACCAGGCTGCTCAAAGAGGCCAACGGCACCCTGGATGTGGACGAACGGCGAAAGATCATGTGCAAGCTCCAACAGATCCAGTGGGATCGGGGATCCATCGGAGCCCCCTTCTGGCAGTACAACTGGCAGGTGACCACAAAACGGGTTCAGGACTCGGAACCCCATCCCACGGGGTACTTTTTCCTTAACGAGACATGGCTTTCCGGCTAGAGCCCTGACTTTGCTCCGCCCGCTGCCCGGCTGCCGGGCCGCGGGCCGGGTACGGTCTGATCCCCGAGGCGCCTGCCCCAAGGGCCGCTCAAACCGACCTGATTGAACTCTAAAAAAGGGGCCTTTGTATGGCCAAGTTCATTGTAAGGCGCATTTTCCTGCTGCTCCTCACCATGCTCCTGGTGTCCATGGCGGTTTTTCTGATCACTGAGTCATCGCCTGGAAACGTGGCCAGGAACGTACTCGGGGCGTTCATCACACAGGAACAGGAGAAGTCCTTCCTGGCGCAGATGGGTTTAGACAAGCCCGCGTATGTTAGATACGTCTACTGGCTCGCAGGCAGCGACTGGCACGCCAGGAGCAAGGTGGGGCTTCCCCTTGAACGCTTCATGACTGAAAAGGGCTTTGTTGAATGGTGGGCCAGGCTCGAAAACGGCAACCTTGTCCGATGGAAACTCCAGGGAGAGGATCTTATCGCCGTTGAAAAATCGCCGGACGGAACCGTTCGCGAGTACAAGGACAATGACCGCTGGGAGACGGATGAGAAAGGAGTCAGCAGATTCTGGGGAATCGACACCCGCAACAGTGCGGTCATGTGGGAAAAGGGGTCCGACACCAAGGTCTGGTCCTTTGTAATAGGCACGGGATGGATGGAAACCACGGGCGGTCCCATGGAGTATATCCCCCTCAAAAAAGGATTCATCCGTGGAGATCCGGGGGTGAGCCTCCGCACCGGTCGCCCGGTGAGTAACGCCCTTTTTACCCGCCTCAGGAACTCTCTTGTGCTGGCCGGCATAGCGTTTGTGCTGGTTATGCCCGTAGCCCTGGTTTTGGGCATGATAGCAGGGTTAAAGGAGGGAAGCCTAAGAGATCGGGTCCTGTCAATCGGAGGCATGACGTTTTCGGTTATTCCGGAGTTTGCCACGGGCATCTTCCTTATTCTCATCATGTCCGTGTGGCTCAACCTTGTCCCGGGCGCCACGGTATTTGGAGAGCAGGCGCCCTGGGAACGCCCTGACATGCTCATTCTTCCGGTTCTCACCCTTACCCTGGTGGAACTGGGCTACATCCTGCGTATCACCCGTGCCAGCATGGTGGAAGTGATGCGATCCCCTTATATCCGAACGGCGTTTCTAAAGGGACTCCCTTATTGGCGCATAGTCTTCAAGCACGCCGTCAGAAATGCACTTATGGCTCCAATTACAGTGATCATGCTTCATGTGAACTGGCTTATGGGAGGAATCGTGATCGTGGAAGTGGTATTCGGTTATCCGGGCCTGGGCAAGTATTTACTGGATTCGGCCATGTTCAAGGATATCAATGCACTGGAGGCCGGGGCAATGATCCTGGTCATCCTGGCTGTGGGAACGCAGCTCATTGCAGACATTATTTACACGTTCCTGAACCCTCGGATCCGTTACACCTGATCCCCGCCGCCGCGCCTTGAATGAGCCGGTGTGCCGGGCGCCCATAGCCTGTTTCATAGAGAAGCCGGGAGCCCATAAACGGATAGAAGAGGAAATATGATGACGGAGAATCAAGAGTCGGCTGCACAAGGAAACCTGGAAATCACGCCGGAGGAAACCCCGCAGCAAACCGGTCGCCTGCAGGGCTTATGGGGGGGGCTTCGCGTTATTTTCGCTTCTAAAACGGCCATGGTTGGGGCTTTCATAGTGTTTTTCTGGGTCTTCGTGGCCTTGTTCGCCCCCCTGCTCACACCTTACACCCCGCTGGAGCAGGACTGGATGGCCCCAAATGAAGGCCCGTCAGCCAAGCATATCCTGGGCACCGACGAACTGGGCCGGGACCTTTGGTCACGATTGATCCACGGAGCACGGGTGGTCCTGGTGATCCTGCCCATCTCCGACAACTTATGGATTCCCGGGGGAACCGCCATCTGGGGTGTTCTGGTGGCCCTGATGGCAGGCATCTTTCTGGGGCTGGTAGGGGGGTATTTCGGGGGATGGCTGGATGAAATAGTCATGCGCGCCCTGGACGCCATGATGGCCGTTCCCATAATCCTGCTCTTCTTGATCATCATGGCGGCCCTGGGGCAGTCAGCCTTGAACGTGGTGATCGCAATGACCATCGTGGGCACGCCGGGTATCGCCAGGCTGGTGCGCAGCCTTACCCTGGACATCAAGACGCGCGAGTACATCCGCTCGGCGGAGACCCGGGGGGAAAGCCCATGGTACATCATGTTCGTGGAGATCCTCCCCAACGCCAGGGGGCCTATCATCGTGGATGCCATGTTAAGGGTCGGGTATGCCATCTTCGCCATGGGGACCCTCGGATTCCTCGGTCTGGGCCTGCCGCCTCCATCCCCTGACTGGGGCAGCATGGTGGCCAAGGGACGGGAGTTCATTCTGGCCGGAAGTCCTTGGGCAGCACTCTGGCCTTCTGTGGCCATCGGCACGCTGGTGGTGGGACTCAATCTCTTTGCGGACGGCCTCCGAGAGGAATCCATGCGTTATCAGTAGAGGCCCGCTTGAAAACACAGGGCCGGAGACCGGCGTGATCAAATGCTTTAGACGGAGTGACAAATTGAACGATTCATCCCATACCCAAGGCGTGCCGGTAATTGAAATCGAAAATCTGGGGATCGCTTACGAGACCCGAGCCGGAGACGTACAGGCGGTGCGAAACGTCAACTTCTCCGTACGGGAAGGCGAGACCATGGGTCTTGTGGGCGAGTCCGGATGCGGCAAGAGCACCATTGCCTTCGGCATCGTCAATTTCCTCGGGCCCAACGGCAAGATAACCGAAGGGAGGGTCCGATTTCAGGGAAACGAACTGGTGGGCCGATCCGAATCAGAGCTCAAGGAGCTCAGGGGTAACCGCATCGCCATGGTTTACCAGGACCCGATGCAGGCGCTCAATCCTTCCTTAAGGCTCGGCGAACAACTCACGGAGGTACTCACCTACCACACCGAACTGAACCAAAAGCAGGCATGGGAACGCTCCGTGGAGATGCTCAAGAGGGTCTACATGCCTGATCCGGGTGATGTAATGAACCGCTACCCGCACCAGATATCAGGCGGCCAGCAGCAGCGGGTGGTGATCGCCATGGCCATGCTCAACAACCCGGCCCTCCTCATCATGGATGAGCCTACCACGGCCCTGGACGTAACCGTGGAAGCCGCGGTCCTGGATCTCATTGAAGACCTCAAGAATGACTTCAAAGCCGCCAATATATTCATCACCCACAACCTGGGAGTGGTGGCCCGGGTGAGTGACCACATGTGTGTTATGTACGCAGGAGAGATGGTGGAACGCGGGTCTGTACGGGAAATCTTCAAGCAGCCCTCCCATCCCTACACGAGAGGACTCCTGGCAAGCGTACCCAAACTAGGGGAGAGCAAGCTCGAATCAAGGCTGACGCCCATTCGAGGCCGCGTTCCCGCCCCGGCGGACCGCCCCAAAACCGCCTGTATATTCGCCCCCCGTTGCGATTTTGCAACAGACGACTGCCTGAAAGCCAAGCCTCGCCTGACAGAGGTTTCTGAAGGGCATGTGGCCCGGTGCATCTATGCGGGGGAAATAGACAGTCGGACCGCCACCAAGAGACGGGGCCCCCGGGATGATACACGACGGGCTGAGGATTCAGTCCCCGAGGTCGAAAGCATTCTGGGTATCGAGGGCCTCAAGGTGTACTATCCTCAGGAGTCCCAGTCCGTCGTAAGTCTTTTCGGGCTGGGTGAAAAAAGGTACGTCAAGGCGGTTGACGACGTAAGCCTCCGCCTCCAGAAAGGACGGACCCTCGGGGTTGTGGGAGAATCGGGCTGTGGAAAGTCCACTCTGGTCAAAGGGCTGATAGGGTTGGAGCCCGTGACCGACGGGGACCTTCAGTTCATGGGCATCGACGTGAAAGAGACCGTTTCCGACCGGGATACCAGGCTGATAAAGGAAATGCAGATGGTGTTTCA
Source organism: uncultured Desulfobacterales bacterium (assembly GCA_964413125.1). GTDB lineage: Bacteria > Desulfobacterota > DSM-4660 > Desulfatiglandales > HGW-15 > JAIPEI01. The sequence continues at coordinate 18,293 of CAYPSZ010000349.1, read as the reverse complement.
GAACCCTGACTCCACTTTGAATCCCTCGTATCCCGTTGGCAAACAGATAGCCAGGCCCATCAAGCGATTCAAGACGGTTCCGGGACGTCAAGTAAAAGACGAGGTGATCCGGCTGCTGCGGGCGGTGCGTCTGAGCGCGGCCTATTACGACCGGCTCCCCAGACAACTCAGCGGCGGGGAGAAACAGCGAGTCGGCATAGCCCGTGCCCTGGCAAGCAGGCCCGACCTGATCATCTGCGACGAGCCCGTATCCGCACTGGACGTCTCAGTGCAGGCGGCCGTAATCAACCTGCTCCTGGAGATCCAGCAGACCTTCGGTTCCTCCATGATCTTCATCGCCCACGACCTCAGCGTGGTTCGCTTTTTCTCCGACGACATAGCCGTCATGTACCTGGGCCAGGTGGTGGAGGTGGGCCCCGCCGACGCCATTTATCAACCGCCTTATCATCCTTATACGGAGGCATTGCTGTCGGCTGTGCCCATTCCGGATCCGGAAGCCGAGCAAAGGGACATGCGCCTTTCCGGAAACGTGCCCAGCGCCCTGAACCCGCCTTCGGGCTGCCGGTTCCACACGCGATGCCCTAGAAGAGCCGAGATGCTCCCCGACAACGGCAGCATCTGCGAGACCGAAGTCCCACCCTGGATTGAGACCGCAAAAGGGCATCGAATTTTGTGCCACATACCACTGGAAGACCTCTCTCGAATAGAGCCCGTAATCCACCTGCAGGAGGAAGCGGCGGGATAGCCTTTGAGCCATCGAGCTTTTAATCCGGCCGGCGAACCAAGTCGCCTTCCCTGAACCGTGCTGTTCTCTCCTTAAGAAAAGACGAAAGGGCCGGCGATACGGGGAAGGGTTCGTGGGATTCAAGTATGGTTTTTAGCTTTCGGGTGGCCCTCTCAATAAGGCGGGTGCCGCCTGACTCCTCCCATGCGTGAAACGCCTGCCTGTTCAAGAGCCTTGGCCGCCACTGTGTGGAGGCGAAGTGCCGGAGCGTGTGGGGATGCTCCAGGAAGTTCCCCTTGTCCGCGACCTCGGCCACGACTTCCAGTGCCAGTGCGTCTTCGTCCAAGACAATCCCTTTTTTAAGACGCCGGGCCTGGTCGATCAGCTCGTCCATAATAACGATCATCTCCAGGCTGCCCGTGCGCCCGAAATCCAGATACCCCACGTCGTGATTCAGGTTGGATCCCATCATGGTGGATATGAATGTCAACAGCCCGGCCTCAAAAACGGCCTGCCCGTCGGGAAGTTGTGAATCGCTGGTTCCCGCATAACCCCAGTTGGGTATGTTGTAGTGCTTGCTCATCTCCACAAGCGCCACATAGGAAAGGTAATACTCCGGGGCGTTATATGAACACTGGGCCGTGGACATATCAAGTACGGCCGGTCCCATACCCATGAGAAACGGGGCCCCGGGGGCTCTGAGCTGGTGTATCACCAATCCACAGAAGCACTCTGCTATTCCTTGGGCCACGTGTCCGGCCATTGTAATGGGTGCTGTGGACCCTGCGATGGGCGCTGGAGAATAGACCAGAGGGATATGCTTTTCCGCACAGAGCATCAGTTTATCCACACTGGAAAACGGGTGTTTGAGGGGGCTTGCGGGCTCGGCGTAGTGCAGGATATAGGGTCGCTCCCTAAGGTTCTTCTCTCCTCCCCCGGCCTCCACCGCCACCGCCCACATCTCATAAAGATCATCCCGGTTCTCGGCAGTGGTTACAACGGGCTTGGAGGAGTTCTCCACCATTGCACGAAAGCTTTGCAAATAGGCGTTATGCGGCGCCACGTCGGCAGGATGGGCAAAGGACATTATGAAATCCATGTTGGGCAGCGCATCACAGACCCGCGCGGCACGGGCCACATCATCGAGGCGGCACCGGTGGCGCTTAAAGGTCTGTCCGCTCATTGCGTAAAGGAGATCGGATCCGGGCCCGAAATATGACCGGGTCCCACCCAGGTCCATAGCCTGGTCACCTTCCCGGTCGTAAACACGAATGGAGCGAGGCACGGTCTCCAGAGCGGACCGAAGTAGCCCTTCAGGGATATATACACGTGTGTGGTCCTCGACCCGGCACCCGGCTTTTCCGAGGATCTTTACCGCCTCGTCATGAAAAATCCGCATACCGATATTCTCCAGGATACGGCAGACCGCAATGTCGATCCGCTCTTTATCCTGTTCCGACAGGAAACGCAAAAACGGAAAACCGCTTGAATCATCACCACTCATGTGGTTCACGTCCTTTCTTAAACTTCCCCTGTCTCTCCGGGACGACCCTGCTCGTCCCAGCCCATCAGGGCGTAGTACTCTTGGAGCATGGTCTCATAACGCTTTGAAGCCTCCGGGTCGGAGCCATAATCTTTTGTCATGAACATCTCCGGAAGTCGATCATCCCGAGGTCCGACGCCATGATCGATGTTGATAAAGCGTTCCAGATCCGCAATCCGTTTTCCCAGCCCCATCAGTTCTTCCACATTCATATCCAGTCCCATGAGATCACGAACGAGGCGGGCCTCCTCCTTGAGATCGAAACCCCGCCTGAGGGAAAGGACCGGAACCTTGCAGAGCCCCAGGCAATCCAGTGCAATGTTAACCAGGACGGCATACCTGACAAGAGACGCCTTTCCACGGATATGGCCGATATTGGATGAAAAGCTGCACCCCGGCTCGCCTTCGGCCCACTCAGGCGGACCGGAGTACTCCAGGGAGGCATATACGTTGCTGAAGTCGCCTCCCCGTGACGACACCATGTAGCCGAGGGCCGTACCCATAATGTGCGCCGGATGATACCCCGGCAACTCAAGGCCCTTCACGTGCGGCGCATAATTCAGAGCCCCGCGTCCTATTTGCCGCGCGGCGCTGCGGACTCCTCCGGCCAGGATTGCACCCGGTCCCTGTCGCGTTGCTATCCACCGGATAAGGACCTCCATGGCCTCCGGGTTTCCCCAGGAGAGGTCAAGCCCCCCGGTATCCTCCCGGTCCATAATCCCGCGATCATAGAGATCCATCGCAAAACCCAACACTGTCCCGGTGGAAATAGAGTCCATTCCCAACCTTGAGCAGAGAGCATCCAGCCGAACCACTGTTTCGACATCCCCCAGCCCGCATTTTGCACCCAGATTCACCATGGACTCGAATTCGGGCCTGCTGAAGGTCTCCTCCCTCTCCCCATCTTCTCCCAAGCGAAGGCGGGCCTTGCAGCGGACCGGGCATCCCGGGCCCCCGCGGGTGCCCACCACACTGGAGCGCAGCAGCCGGCCGTCAAGGGAATCAGCCGATTCAAAGCGGTTGCCTCGATAGTTTCGCGTACCAAGGATTCCCATTTCATCGCACCATGCGACATATCCCGCCCCCCCGTAATCACGGAAAAAGCGGAACTCGGACGAGCTGCGAATGCGCATGGCGTAATGCCTGACCGCTGCTTGGGCTGTTCTATCAAGACGCAAGCCATAGGAGCTTTCCCTGTGGACCACGATCGCCTTCAGTCTTTTGGACCCCATGACCGCTCCAAGGCCGGTCCTGCCGGCCGCGTGGTCAAAATCGCTCATAACGCAGGCAAAGGCCACCTGATTTTCCCCTGCCGGGCCGATGGTCAGAATCCCGGCTTCCAATCCTGAAAGACCGGACCGGAGACTCGATTCCGTTTCCAGAGTATCGAGTCCCCACAGATTTGAGGCATCTTCTATTAGAACGTCTTGTCCCGTGATCCGGAGTACGACGGGTATCGGGGATCTTCCCCTGATAACGACGGCCTGTAACCCGCAGGAACGAAGGGCGAGCCCCAGAGAACCTCCGACGTTTGAACCACCCAGTATGCCCGTAAGGGGAGAGAGGGCCCCCATGTGGACCCTGGACGAAGCAGGCGCCGGGGTTCCGGTGAGCAGCCCGCATGAGAGGACAAGCAAATTGCCGGAGCCAAGGGGATCGATGCCCTGCTTCAGGCCTCCCCTTAAGACAAAAGCGTTATAGCCGCGTCCTGCAAGCACCTCTTTGAATACCCTCTCAGGATAGGCGCTTCGCTCACAGCGGCCTTCACCAAGGTCCACTTCCAGAACTTCACCGGCGTATGACATTTCTGGCTGCATAGATTCAAGTAGCCCTTTTACATTCATTTTCCCGGTTTATGAGAGAGGCGGCGTATCCGGCTCCAAATCCGTTATCGATGTTCACGACGGTTACACCCCCTGCGCAGGAATTTAGCATGCCGAGCAAAGCCGCAATGCCCCCGAAGCTGGCCCCGTATCCAATGCTGGTGGGCACGGCCACCACTGGCTTGTCCACAAGCCCGGCCACCACGCTCGGCAGCGCACCTTCCATTCCCGCCACCACCACAATCACTTCGGCCCCGGCGATCTTCTCCCGGTGGGCGAGAACCCTGTGAATCCCCGAAACCCCCAGATCGTGAAGAACCTCCACATCATTGCCCATGAACCGGGCCGTGACTGCAGCCTCCTCGGCAACGGGGACGTCTGAAGTCCCGGCGCTTATAACCAGTATGCTTCCCCTGCCCCTGATCTCTCTTGGAGATCGCACCAAGGCCAGACATCCTGATCGGTCGTGATACACACCCTCGGGATAGCTTCGCAGAATCTCTTGGGCCTTTTCCCGGGAAAGCCTGGTGATAAGGACGTCGTCTTGATCGCGCAGCATTCGCTCCATGATGGCCAGGATATCCGAGACACGCTTACCCTGGCCGAAGATGACCTCCGACAGCCCCCGGCGAAGTGAACGATGATGGTCGATGCAGGCAAAACCTATATGTTCAAAGGGCATATTCCGCAGGGCCCCAAGCGCCTTTTCCACACTGACCCTTCCCTCGCTCACATCCCCCAGAAGCTCTCTGATCACATCTTCCCTCACAGCCCGTCCTCCGACCCGCTTATCTTTGAAAAAGCCTTCACCAATGCTTTCTTCTCAAGATCCAAATCCCTGATCAGTCGTTGTCAAGGCTCTCCATGGCCCGCTGTAGAATGCCGGTGGTCCGGCTCAACGCCCTGGAGAGATGCCCGGCTGCTTCGTGGGGAACACCCGACTCAATCATCACCATGGCCTTCTCCAAGTAGGGAGTCACCTCTTCCCAGGCAGGGTCCTGCGTCAATTTCCGAACAAGAGAGATCTCATGCCCGATCATGGCGCACAGTCCCATTATGACCCGAATGCCCCCGGATCTCTCCACTCCCCCAAGACCGTTCAGCAGCGAAATACTCTCGGAGATCCAGATAAGTCCGGACTTGATCTTCTCCCCCTGAGCCAGGGCCGTTACTTGTGACGATACAATCATAAGATATCACCCCTCGAAAGACTCATTGCCGCACAATAACCGGCCGTCACAGTGGATCAAGGCATTATGAGCGGAATCAAGGTTCAAACGTTTCCGCCTCTTCGTTGTTCCTGGTTCGAAATCGTCGGGGCCGGCTGATCTTGCGGATTAAACCCGGCAACTCTATCATCATGGCAAAGAGAAAAGCAACCTCCCAGCGCCGCCTGCCTGAGGAAAGCGCTAAAAGTTGACATAAGGTACGACTGCTTCTATTATACGTAGTAAGGGTCAGAGTAGCCTGCACGGTCGCACGGCAGGAGGATGGTGCCAGTGGAATGGGAACCCGATAAAGAAAAGCGGGAACAAAACGCCCTAAGAAGACACGCCATGCTCTCCAAGCTTTTCAGGGAAGACCGCTTCTCATTTGAAAGGGAGCGACGGCGCATGATAGAAGAGATCATCCAATCGGCGGGGGATGAGGACCAGAAGCGTGCGTTGCGGGACCTACAGGCGGATTGGGACCGTAAGATGAAGGGTGCGGGCAATCGTCACAACCGGTTTGTGCTGGCAAAGGCCTTTTTCTGGGAGCATTTCCACAATGTCTGGCATCCGGCCATGGAAGCATTAAATCGAAGGCTGAACCCCGGAGGCGATTAGATCCCACGTTCCCGAGACCATGACCCACGAGACACCAGCCGCGTCATATTTCCTATGTTCAAGGCAAACTTTTCACCAGCCCGGCCCATCCTTGCGGCCTCGAACACGGCATTGAGGAGTAACAGCTCGGAGCGCAGATCCGGTCCGTCTTCCACATCCATGCCCTTTTCCCTGGATGCCGCGATCTCCTGATCAAACCTTTCCATTCCTTGCCTCCTTCAATGACTTCAAAGGCTCATGGCCTTGGAAAAACCTGTCCCCCAAGGGAACGAAATGTCTACTCTTCAAGCAAAGGTAAACTAAGGCGGGCCGTTGCCCGCAACCCAACAGCATAAAGGCTAAACAGCTCAACAGCTCAACAGCTTAACAGCTAAACAGCTTAACAGCTAAACAGTGTCGGAGTCCGCTCCGGAACCCCCGGCCTCCTACGCCACCAACCTCGATACAGGATGAAAATCATCACCGCATTGACTGCCTAGCGTCCAAACTTCTTTTTTGTGACAGCTTTTCACCGGTAAGTTACTGTAGCAGGAACCATACCAAAGGAAATGCAAGCCTATTTTTAATAATTCCAAATGCATAGAAACCCGCATCTCTTGCCTCCCTATGGCCTGTCAAGGGGTTGACACCATGTCAATGCCAAATGGCATTGAGGCAGACCGTCCCGACAACCCAGCCAAGGCTTTGGTTTGGGACCCACCAATGCCTTGACACTGAACCAGGGGCCTTCTATAGTCTGCATTTACGCATGATATGTGTTTCAAGCGTGAAAAACACTTCCGCATGCTATCCGGCCGAACTTCGGAAGAACGAAAGACCGCCCTTCCGCGGTAAGGGGCTGAATTCACTTTTGCAAAATGAGGTATCCCATGGAATTCGCCTTGTTTTTGGGCTGTACAATACCCGCCCGATCCCGCAACTATGAGCTCTCTTCTCGAAAGGTGGCACAAAGACTGGGCGTGGAGTTGGTTGACCTTGAATCCTTCATCTGCTGTGGATTCCCCGTGAGAAGCGCCAATCTTCAGTCCTCCACCCTTTTGGGCGCCTACAATCTAGCCTTGGCGCAGAAACAGGGCCTTGATATCTGCACCCTGTGCAGCTCGTGCACCTCGGCCCTGACAGAAACGGCACATCACCTTGACCATGACGAGGCCGCCCGGCGAGCGGTCAATGAAGACCTGGATCGGCTCGGTCTCCGTTATGAAGGCGGGACCCGGGTGCGCCATTTCGCCCGGGTACTGTACGAGGAAGTGGGAAAGGAGAAGATCCGGAATCATATCAAAAAGCCCCTGGACGGCCTGCGATTAGCCGCCCATTACGGCTGCCACTATCTCAAACCATCCGACATATATGAAGGATTTGAAGATCCGGAGAACCCGAAGACCCTGGATGAACTCGTTGCACTCACGGGGGCCGTACCGGTGGACTACAAGGACAAGAAACGATGCTGCGGGGGCCCGGTCCTGCCGGTGGACGAAAAAACGTCCCTGTCCCTGGCCAAAGAAAAACTCGACGACATCAAGGCTGCCGGCGCCGAGGCCGTCTCTCTTGTATGTCCCTTTTGCGCGGTCATGTACGACAGCAACCAGAAAGGAATATCATCTGAATTCAACACGGAATACGACTTGCCCGTCCTCTATCTTTCACAGATCCTGGGACTGGCCATGGGGTTCGACCGCAAAGAACTGGGACTCAACATGAACGTGGTCAAGACAAAGGACCTTCTGGCCCGCTTTTTCGAGTAGGGAGGCTGATAATGAACCGCATGTTGCGTATGCTGGGCCTTGCTCAAGTGATCTTACTGTTCTTCGCCGTCACATTTTCCGAAGGCAAAGACACCCTGGTGGTGGGAGAGAAGGTGGGCTTTGACTCCCTATGCCAGTCCCTGTCCAGCAGCCGGCAGACCCTCTTTCTCGCCCACAACTGGGCCGACACCCTCGTATACAGAGACCCAGACAAAAAAGAGATCGTGCCCTGCCTCGCCGAATCCTATAGAGTTGTTGACAATAACATCTTGGAGTTCACCCTCAGGCCTGGAATACGATTTCACAACGGCGAGACCCTTTCCCCCGAAGCCGTGCGCTATTCCATGGAGGTATTCAAGGCCCCGGAGGCCATAAGCCGAAGCCTTTTCAGGGCCTTCGGAGAGGTCCTTGTGGCGGATGAGCACACGGTTCAGATCCCCACCACCGTCCATCCCCGCACGGCACTGGAGATTCTGGCGAACACGTTCTTTATCCTGCCTCCTGAGTACCACCTGGAAAAGGGCCCTGAGGACTTTGGAAAGCGCCCCGTAGGCACCGGGCCTTACAGGTTCGTATCCTGGGATGATCCCTCCCGAATAATCTTTGCGGAGAATACTCACTACTTCGGTCTTCCCAAGGGCAAACCGCGGATTCCCAACCTGGAATTTCGCATCGTACCGGAGGAGATGATAAGGATTGAGATGCTGATCAACGGTCAACTGGATGTTGTTCGCAGCGGATCCATAAGTCCGGAGCAGATCCTGTTTCTCGAACTCCATCCCGACATCCTTGTCCGGCGCGCAGATATAATTCGGAACTTCTTCCTCATAATGGACGCCAAGGGCCGAAGCGGAGTCCACCACTTCAAGGATCGCCTTGTGAGGCGGGCCGTCAATCACGCGGTTGACAGGCAGGCACTTGTAAGAAACATCCTCCGCGGGATGGGGGTTATGAACCACGGGACTGTGACTCCACTCCAATTCGGATACGAGCCGGACATTCAAACCTATGCTTATGATCCTGATCGGGCCCGCAGGCTCCTGGGGAAAGCCGGCTTAGGGAACGGTTTCACCGTGGATTTCTACGCCTACCGGGACGAGTCCGTAGCCGAGGCCGTGTCCCGTGACCTTAATGCAGTGGGTATTCGAACCAACCTCAAATGGATGGCAGGGCGCTGGGACAGGCTGTCCAATAAGCTTCAAGAGGGCCGGGCGCCCATTGCCTTTATCACCTGGGGCAGCTATTCCATCTTTGACGCGAGCGCAGTCCTGAACCATTTTTTCCTCGAAGATACGCCATTGTGCCAGGGAACCACCCCGAAAATCGATCGAATCCTGCGTGAGGCCGACCTGGCCCAATCGGAAAACCAAAGAAAAGATCTTTTTTCCCGAGCTCAGCAACTGATCGGAATGGAGGCCTTTTGGGCGCCCCTCTATTACGGCAACTCCGTGGCCGCCATGCGGAAAGGTTTGGATTTCCGTCCTTATTATGATGAGATGGACCGTTACTTTTTGGCGGAGTGGAAGGATTGAGGTTTTTTGGGGGCATGTTTTTCCCAAAACGAAGAAGGGGCCCCGCCTTTGCCCTGGGCCTGATAATAGCGTTAGGCATGTCCCCGGGCACGGCCGCCTCCGTTGAAACATCGCCCGCAGACGGACTCATGGGTTTTTACGTCTACAACTTTCTCCTGTTCGTCGACCCTCCGGCGACCGGACCTCACGAGCAACCAACATTAGTGATCTGCCTCCTGGGCAAAGGCGATAATATGGGATTCCTCGACGGAATAGAAGGTAAGCAGATCAGGGGAAAGCCCATTGTGCTCAGGCGCATCAACGCAATGGATGAAATGCGGACAGACTGTGACGTGCTTTTCATCCGGGGGATGGAAAAGACAACCGCTCACGATATGCTTTCACAGCTCAAAAGCAAGCCACGTCTCACCATGAGCGATATTCCGGGTTTCGCGGAAATAGGAGGCATGGTGGAGTTTCTTCCCATATGTTCCCTTGAATCAGCCATGACTGAAGTAATCACCGCCCCACCGGTTGTGCGCTTCCGAATCAACTTAGGCGCAGTTCTGGATGCGGGGTTCAGGATCCGGTCCAGACTCTTGAGGCTGTCAGAAATCGTGGGAGGCATCCCCCATGGAACGTCTGCCGGCAGATAACGGCAAAAGACCCACTCGCAAGAGGGCCTGGTTCAGGGACCTCTCCATAAAGAGAAAACTCCTCCTCATAATGATGGCCGTCAGTATCGCCGCCCTGACCTTCGCAAGCACGGCTTTCGTGATCATCGAGGTCAGCTCGTTCAGGCAGACCATGGTACGGCACCTTAGCGCGCTGGCGGAGGTCGTGGGATACAACTCATCAGCTTCCCTGGTATTCTCGGATTCAACGGATGCAGGCGCGGTCCTAAAAACACTTCAGGCAAAGCCGGATGTTCGAGCGGCCTGGCTTTTCGATGCACAAGGAACCCTGCTGGCCGGATACCTTAAGGACGGAGATCCGGCCATGCCCACCCCGGCGCCTCCTGAAAGAGATCTCCACATGTTCAACGGGGACGGCCTGGTCGTAAACCACAGGATTTTCTTGAACGAGCAGGACATCGGAGGGATTGTCATCATCTCAGGCCTGGAGGAGATGAAAAGCATCCTCAGGCGGAACCTGTTGACCATGCTCGCAGTCACATTAGGGGCCCTCCTTTTGATATATTTTCTCAGCACGCGCCTTTTAAGGCTGATATCCGGCCCCATCTCCAAGCTCGCTCTGGTGGCCCGGGGCGTATCAGAGGACAGGAATTATGGAATCAGGGCGGAAAAGTACGCCAAAGACGAGATAGGTTTGCTTTATGACGCCTTCAACAGCATGCTCGATACTGTTCAGGAAAGAGAAAGCGACCTTGTTGCAGCCAAGAAAGAGGCTGAGGCCTCAGCCGGAAAGTCACGGGACTTGTTGGCCGCTATGACGCGGATAAACTCTGAACTGGAAATGGAGGTAGCCAAGAGAAAGCAGATCGAGGCTGAACTCAGGCAGCACCGGGCCGAACTGGAGCTGACCGTGGATACAAGGACTGCGCAGCTCACCGAGGCCAACCTCAGGCTCGAAAAGGAGGTCGAGGAAAAACGCCGGGCTGAGGAGAATATGCGTAAGGCCCTCGAAGAGAAACTGGTACTCCTGGGTGAAATACACCACCGGGTCAAGAACAACCTGCAGATCATCGCCAGCCTGTTGGAAATGAGCAAGAGCAGGGCCCGAACCCCCGAGGCTGCAGAGCAGTTGGGCGACGCCCATGGAAAGATTTTCACCATGGCCCTTATTCACAGCCAGCTCTACCAGGACGATCGCTTTAACGACGTCAACATGGAACGTCATGCTAAAGAGCTCTTCAGCCACCTGTCCGGCCTGTACTCAAGAGAAAAGCCCATCGCCGCCGGAATCAACATTTCCGGTCTTCGGCTTCCGGTGACCCAGGCGATTCCCTGTGCCCTGATCTTGAACGAACTGATCTCAAATGTATGCAAACACGCATTTGACCCTCAGACGAGAGGAACGCTTTTCATCTCTATGGAGCATAAAAAAGAGGGCATGGTGGAAATGGAGGTGACCGACGACGGCGCCGGCATTCCCGAAGAAATCGACATTGATAATACCCAAAGTTTGGGCCTGAAGCTGGTTCGAAACATAGCTCGCCATCAGCTCAGAGGGACTCTTCATATAGATGGACGGTCCGGAACCCGTGTACGGATATCATTTCCCTCCTGGAAGGACAGTGCTTATGCGCAGGATTCTCCTGGTTGATGATGAAGTCATTATTGCCACACAGCTCGAGGAACGTCTGACACAAATGGGCTACCATATAGTGGGAATAGCCACTTCAGGACGAGAGGCGGTTGACATGGCAAAGACGCTCGTTCCGGACCTGGTTCTCATGGACATAGTCATGCCGGGGGAACTGGACGGAATCAGCGCGGCAGATATCATCCGTCGGGAAAACGGTATTCCGTTCATCTTCCTTACCGCTCACACCGACCAGGATCTGATCCGGCGTGCAAAGGCCATGGAACCGTTGGGCTATATTCTAAAGCCTTTTCAAGACGGCCAGGTCACGGCGGCCATTGAGATCGCCCTCCACAACGAGGAAATGGCACGCCGCTTGAGGGCAAGCGAAAAAAGGTATAGAAGACTGCTGGAAATCATTCCCCACGGCATCATGGAAATCGACACCGGCTGCAACATTGTTTTTGCAAATCCTGCCTGCCACCGAATGCTCGGCCATGATAAGGAGTTATTGACCGGAATGCCGGCGGCGGCCGTCTTCAATACCAATGAATGCATTGACAACTTCCGCCGGAACCTGCTCCATGTGTTTACCCATAAGCCGGCTCCCGCTTCCTGGATCGTTCAAGACCGCACACGCAGCGGGCGGATCCTCGATATGGAGATCTGCTGGGACTATAAGAGGGATGAACTTAATCGCATTACAGGACTTATTGCAGTGATGACGGACATCACCGAAAGGCTCGACTTTGAAGCGGCTCTGCGCAGGGCCCATGAACAACTGGAGGAGCGCTTTGAAAAACGGACCCGGGAGCTGATCCGGGTGAATAACCTTCTCAAAAAAGAGATTCGCAATAGGGAGCGTGCGGAAAAGGAACTGGAGCTAAAACAGGCCAACCTTGAAGAGATAAACACGGCTCTCAAAGTTTTGCTCAAGAAGCGGGACGAACACCGCCTCGAGCTGGAAGAAAAGGTCGTGATCAACATGAAGGAACTGACGCTCCCTTACCTGGAAAAGCTTTCAAACACATCCCTTGACAACACCCAGCATGCCTATCTTGAGATCATAGAATCCAACCTGGAGGATATAGTCTCCCCTTTTTCAAGACACCTCTCTTCCCGGTTTTGGAATTTAACACCCACTGAGATCAAAATCGCCAATCTCATAAAACAGGGTAAAACAACCAAAGATATAGCCGCTTTGTTACACTTATCTCCAAGAACCGTGGATACACATAGAAAAAACATCCGCAAAAAACTCTCGCTCCATGGCAGAAAAGCCAATCTAAGGTCTCACCTGCTCTCCATTCAATAGGTATTTTGAGTACCTATTTTTTACCTATTAATCCAGTCTTGCGATTTGATGTATCCTTAGTAAAATGAGATTAATAACATAATTTCGATTAAATGGAGAATGTGTTATGATATCAAATACTTTCCCACAAAACTCCAATATGATTGAAAATGGGTATGGCTTAGAATCGATCAATAAGAATCATAAAGTTTTGACTCTGGATCAAATGGGTCAAATCAGGGGTGATTTATTCCGTATCATGGTTGAAGAAACCACTCAATTGATCCTTCTATGCGACCTTGACTGGACCATCCAATATATCAACCGTTCCGGTCTTGCTTTGAGCGGATACGACGAAAACGAGGTGCTTGGTCATAATCTCAGTGAATTCATGAGGCAGGAGAAATTTGCACGTATAAGAGGCCATCTGGATCGGGTCACAAAAACACCGTCTCCTGTTGAAAAAACCTGTGAGACCGCTTTCCTGCATGGGAACGGCAATGAAGTTGCCGTGGAAGTCAATGCGACACCCACCATCAAGCAAGGCGTCAAGAACGGTTTTCTCATTACCGCCAGGGATATCTCGGAAAGACAACGTATGCAGGAGGAGATCACTCGGGCCAAGAAACTCGAATCCATCGGTGTCCTGGCAGGAGGTATCGCCCATGACTACAACAACCTGCTTACAGCCATCATGGGTTATATGACACTTGCGGAATCCATTCTACGACCCGAGGACGAGGCATTGGCCTTTCTGGGCCGGGCACGCCACGCTGCAAATATGGCCAAGAACCTCACCAACAAACTCATAACCTTCGCCAAGGGCGGCAAGCCGGTTAAGAAGAGAGCCTCCGTCCTGCCTTTGCTTGAAAACACCTTGTCCTTTGCATTGACCGGATCCAACATTGAGTGCGAGTTCCTGGTCACACACGACCTCCGGCATGTGGAATATGACGACTCCCAGATGTCCCAGGCCATTCACAATATTGTTATGAACGCTCGCGAGGCCATGCCGGAGGGAGGGACTCTCCGCGTCGAGGCTCAAAACATGCCCGGTTGGCAAAAAGACGGGGATCAAGAGAATGCCGGCGACTGGGTCCGAATCAGCATAAAAGACGAGGGGTGCGGCATCTCCAAAGAGCACCTGGACAGAATCTTCGACCCCTACTTTTCCACCAAGGAGATGGGTGCACAAAAAGGACTGGGGCTGGGTCTCTCCATCAGCCACTCCATTGTCCGGAAACACCAGGGATATTTGTTCGCCGAATCCGAACCAGGGATGGGGACATCTCTTCACATATATCTTCCTGCTTCAAACCCAACCAGGAATTTTATGGCGGCCCGCCCCCGTTCAGTGTCGAAAGAAGGTCCTTTGCGCATACTTGTCATGGACGACGAAGAGGTCGTCCGGGAGATAACCGGGAAAATGTTGAGCCATGCAGGATATGAAGTGGGCCTGGCCAGGACCGGTTCAGAAGCGGTGAGGATGTTCACGCAGTGCATGGAAGAAGGAAACCCCTTCCACGTGCTACTGCTGGATCTGACGGTAAGGGGCGGTATGGGAGGGAAGGAGGTGGCACGGAGACTTCTGGAAATGGAGCCAAACCTCAAGGCGTTGGTTTCAAGTGGTTTTTCCGACGACCCGGTTATGACCGACTGTTCGGCCTACGGGTTCAGCGACGCCATAACAAAACCTTACAGCATGAACGAACTCCTCGATAAAATCGAAAACACCGTCTCTTAAAGAGGCGCCCGTTGACAAGAAGCATCATCTCTAACTACTATTAGAAAATCCGCGGCGGCTTCTCAACTGAAGACATCAAGCGTATGGTCTCCTCTGTCCTCGAGGAGTTTGAGGAGATCGTGACTCATGCCTGAAAACAGGTTTACACACAGAGGCTCTTCCCCTATATAGATCCCTTACGACAACACGAACCGGCAACCTCCTCCATACAGGACAGCATGTGTGATGACCCATATCCTGAGCATCTCTCCGTCGGGCAGACTGTTTCTCCGCCCGGGGGAACCCTTGGCAGAAGGCCCCTTGGACGCCTGGACCAGGCGGGTGGTTCGAGCATTTAACACCTCCCCGTCCGCCGGTCTCTTTTCCATGGCGGCCCACAACCCTCACGTCCCCCCGCCGCCCTCCCTGGGGTTCTGGCGCGACTTCGCCCGCCTCTACCTGACCTCGCTCTGCCGGGTCCCTGACTCCTGCAGCAACCGCCTGGACCCAATCGAGCCGCCCGGCCCTGAAGAAACGGAAAGGCTGCTCCAGGGTGCCCCGCCCATGGCCGGCGGGGAATACCTTGATGCGGGTGTCCTTGCCGGGCTCTGGGCCGAGCTGGATGCCTGGGTTCGCGGGGAGGTTGCGTCCTCGGACCGCAGCCTCGCCGGGTGGCTGGAGGAGCAGGCTCCGGGGTGGCATCGCGTCGGGCGGGTATGCTTTCACCTGGCTGAAAACAGGCGGGATCCGGAGCTACCGTTCGCATTCCTGGCCACATACGCCCCGCGTCTTTCCCGGGACGGCCGCGTACAGTACCAGCCCTTGGGAAAGGCCCTTAAGGAGTATGCCGGTTCGCGAAACAGGCAGGCGCTTATTGCACTGCTGTCTCCGGTTCACCGGGCCTCGGAAAAGAGCGCCTTCGTGAAAGAGCTCGTGGATTCAGGCGATGTCTTCCATCCCCTGGCATGGACCCCGCACGAGGCGCACCGCTTTCTCAAGGAAGTGCCCCTGCTTGAGGAAAGCGGCCTGCTGGTGCGCGTTCCTGACTGGTGGCGTAAACGTCCCCGGCCTCGTGTCTCCGTTACCATCGGAGACAAAAAGCAGAGCCGGTTCGGAACCGATACCATTCTGGACTTCAATGTTGAGATCGCCCTGGACGGCCATGAGTTCAACGACGAGGAGTGGCAACGTATCATGGCATCCGGGGAAGGGCTCGTGCTCCTGAAGGGGCAGTGGGTGGAGGTCGACCGGGAAAAGCTCTCCCAGGCGTTGTCCTTCTGGAAAGAGCTGGAGTCAAGGGCGGGTGACGGGGGCATATCCTTCATTGAAGGCATGCGCCTCCTTGCAGGCGCATCCACCGACTTGAAAGCAGGGGACGACGCCCGGGTGGAGGTACGGGAGTGGTCCCATGTGGATGCGGGGGAATGGCTGTCAGAGGTCCTGGCGGGCCTGCGGGAGCCGGCCCTTCTGGCCGCAGCCGGGAAGAGCAAATACTTTCAGGGTTACCTTCGGCCTTACCAGGAGACCGGGCACAACTGGCTACGGCTTCTCACCAGGCTGGGCCTCGGTGCATGCCTGGCCGACGACATGGGGCTCGGCAAGACCGTACAGGTCCTCTCGCTCCTCTCGAGCCTCAAGGAAGAGAATCAGGCCCCCCCTTCCCTCCTAATCCTGCCCGCCTCGCTCCTGAGCAACTGGAAAGCGGAGATAAAGAGGTTCACCCCCGCCCTCACCGCCCGCTTTGTCCACCCTTCGGAGACCCCCAAGCATGATATCCGGACCATGGCCGAGGATCCGGACAAGGCCCTCTTGGGGGTCGACCTCATAGTGACCACCTACGGGATGCTGCTGCGCCAGGAGTGGATGCGCGATGTGTCGTGGCGTCTTGCGATCCTCGACGAGGCCCAGGCCGTCAAGAACCCGTCCGCGCGGCAGACACGGGCGGTCAAGCGGCTTCGGGCCGGGGCCCGGATCGCCCTCACCGGCACGCCCGTGGAGAACAGGCTCTCGGACCTGTGGTCCCTGTTCGACTTTCTCTCCCCCGGCCTGCTGGGCTCTACAAGCAGGTTCAAGGCGTTCGTCAAGGACCTGGAGGAGCGGGAGCAGGACCGCTACGCCCCCTTGCGGAACCTGGTCCGGCCCTATGTCCTGCGGCGGCTCAAGACAGACAAGACCATCATCTCCGACCTTCCCGAAAAAACCGAAATGAAGGCGTTCTGCGGTCTTTCCGGCGCGCAGGCCGCGCTCTACGCCCGGTCAGTAAAGGAGCTCTCCCACGCGCTCGAGGGACTCGAGGGCATAGAGCGGCGTGGGCTGGTGCTTTCCTACCTCCTGCGGTTCAAGCAGATCTGCAACCACCCCAGCCAGCTCCTGGGAGACGGGGCATACGATCCGGCGGAAAGCGGCAAGTTCGATCGCCTGCGCGACCTGGCCGACGAGATCGCTTCGCGACAGGAAAAGGTTCTCGTGTTCACCCAGTTCCGCGAGATGACCGGTCCCCTGGCTGCATTCTTGAGGGAGATCTTTGCACGGGAAGGCGCCGTGCTGCACGGAAGCACTCCCGTAAAAAGGCGCAGGGCCTTGATCGACTCATTCCAGCAGGAAGACGGCCCGCCCTTTTTCGTGCTGTCCCTCAAGGCCGGCGGCACCGGACTCAACCTCACCGCCGCATCCCATGTGATCCATTTCGATCGCTGGTGGAACCCGGCGGTGGAAAACCAGGCCACGGACCGGGCGTTTCGCATCGGCCAGCGCCGCAACGTCCTGGTTCACAAGTTCGTATGCCGGGGAACCATCGAAGAGAAGATCGATGAACTCGTGGAGGAAAAGGCCCGGCTTGCAGGCGATCTCCTGGAATCCGGGCCTGAAGCGATGCTGACCGAAATGAGCGATCAGGACCTCATAAACATCGTGACCCTGGACATCAGCCGGGCCAAGATCGCCTGATGAATTACAAGAGCCCTGAGATGGAGGTAAAAGAATGAGCCGTTTCCGATGGAGCCCTTACGTCCCGGTGGCGGTCCGCCGGGCAAAGGCCATGAAGAAAATGCAGTCCATGCGCAGGAAGGGTGTCTGTGTGCAGCCCATCGAGATCGAGGGACGAAAGATCGCCCGGACATTCTGGGGAGCGGCCTGGTGCACCCATCTCGAGCAGTTCAGTGATTTCGAAAACCGCCTCCCCAGGGGGCGGACCTATGTGCGAAACGGTTCGGTCTGTCATCTCGAGATCCTGGAGGGTGAAATCCGGGCCATAGTCAGCGGATCAAAGCTCTACAACGTGACCATCAGCATCAACAAGCTTTCGTCAAAAAAATGGCAAGACGTCAAAGGACGCTGCGCGGGCCGGATCGGGTCGCTTCTGGAGCTGCTTCAAGGCCGGCTTTCCAAGGGCGTCATGGAGGTCGTAACCAACCCGCAGACAGGACTGTTCCCCCTGCCCAAGGAGATCGGGCTGACCTGCTCGTGTCCCGACTGGGCCGTAATGTGCAAGCACGTGGCAGCGGTGCTCTACGGGGTGGGGGCCCGCCTGGACCAGGAACCCGCCCTACTCTTCCTGCTGCGTGGAGTGAACGAGGAAGAGCTGATCACCGCTGGGACCGACGCGGCAGCCGGTGTGGGCGAGGCCCGGACCACCGCCCGCATCGCAGAGGGAGATCTCTCGGAGATGTTTGGAATCGACATGGCGGAGGAGACCCCGGCAGCCGAGTCATCGGTGGGCCAAGAATCTGCCGAGACAAAACCATCCCTCCGGCCCGGAAAAGGCAGCCCAAAAGATGAAAAGGCCCGGGGTGAGCGCCTTGCAGCGGCCCGCCGTAGGAAGAAGACAAAGGCACCTGTCG
>CAYPSZ010000348.1:0-5224 GCA_964413125.1 uncultured Desulfobacterales bacterium | reverse complement strand
TTCTATCAAGGAAAACAGTTCCCGTGACAACTGATTGTAGGGCGCTATTTCTTCCGATAAATAAATGATGATATTGGTGTCAATCAGCACCTTTTTGCCCTGGACGGATGTCTTCAATGTATTTACATCAATCATTCACCCGATCCTTCCGCAATTCGTCCACGAACGCGTCCACGCTCTCAGGCGTACCCCCGATGCTTTTTTGCGTTATTCCGGCTAATTTTTGTGTAAAAGATGGAACCGTTTCCAATGTAAGCCGCCCTTCCTCCTTGTGGATCAAAACCCGGCTTCCCGGCTTGATATTCATCTCTTTTCGAATCCGCGCCGGCAAAACAATATACCCTCTTTTAGATACAATGACAGTTTCTGGTTTCATGCTGCAACCCTCCCATTCTGCAGACAAAATAATAATATGCAGCACAAATTGTTATGTCAACCTCAAACTTGGTAATCATTCACGGGGCGCACCGTTTACTCGGCCCCAATCCATGAGAGGTCGGGCTCTTGCCCTTTGAAGTAACAAAACACGCCCCGGCTACTCTGAGCAGCTCCTTGAAAGACACTCCCTGCAGACGGACAGCCGGGGCATGTGTCTTCACGATAAAAGAGGCGAACAGATTGCTCTCGAACGTAGGTACCGGCTTGTGGATCTGCCGAATGTAAAAAGATAAAGGGCGTCCAAGGATTTCACAGCGTTCCCCATAATGATGAAATGGGAACCGCCCACAATCGATTTCCGAGCGGTATGGTTTCGATGCCATTGTACAGAATGACGCCCAGGTGAAATTTATCCCCGGCCGCTCCGGCCAACTTCTTGAGACCGCGCAAATCAATTTCCCTGACGGTGGCTGCCGCCTTGATTTCCACCCCAACCAGACGCCTAGCGGCATCTTCGACGATTAAATCAACCTCATTTTGATCATGGTCCCTATAATATAGGATCCGGTAGTCGGCTTCCGCGGTCGTGGTTTGCTTCAGTAATTCCCCATAAACAAAGGTCTTCAGTACATTGCCGAACCGGTTACGATCATTTTCGGCCGACACCGCCGTTAAACCCACCAGAGTTGAAAGCAGTCCTGAATCCATGAACTGGAGCTTGGGTGTTTTCACCAATCGGTTAAGTCGATTACTCGCCCAGACTTCGATTCGCTTGAGAAGGTACATGTGCTCGAAGATACCAATATAACGAGCTGCGGTCTTGTGATCCAAACCCAAATGACCTCCGAGCCGGCTGTAATTGCACATCTGCCCCGAAACCAAGGCGAGTGCCTGTAAAAAACGGGGCAAATTCTCCAGCCGATCGACAGCCGCAACATCGCGCACATCGCGCTGAATGAGGGCGTCGATGTACTGTTTTGCCCAAGCGTTGCGTCTACGGGGCGTAGCCCGCACCACGGCTTCCGGGTAGCCACCGCGCACCACTGTCTCCAGCAGTGCCTCATCCACCAGCGGCACCAATACCTCCGGCAAATGTCCTGCAAAGGCGCCATCCAGCCAGTTTGTCCCTGTACCGTGAATCTCACATTGTGAAAGAGGCAGCAGAGATAATGTTTCCATCCGCCCAGCCAGTGAATCTGCGACCGTTGGCAGAACCATTAAATTGGCTGATCCCGTCAGCAGAAAACGCCCGGCCCGGCGATCTTCATCAACGGATCTCTTGATGGCAAGCAGCAGCTGTGGAGCACGCTGAATCTCATCGATGACCGCGCGATCCAAACCCCGAATCATCCCCACGGGATCCTCTCCGGCAGCAAGCAGAGTCAATTCGTCATCAAGGGTGAGGTAACGCAACCCCTTACCATTGGCGATTCTCTGTACCAGAGTAGTCTTGCCGGCCTGCCGCGGGCCGACGATCAAGACTACCGGCGTATCAGCCATTGCTTCGACAACTCTTGCCTGGAGAAGTCGGGGATAGTACACGGGTGGGACATTCATGGGGCTCACACTACCGTGCGATTGGGAATGTGTCAACGTTAATTTGGGATTGAGATGCCTGGAAATTGGGAATGTTCAGAGACTTGTCAGGCCGGCTCTAAAATCCCATCCACAGATTACACAGATTTAAACTCCCGAAGCTCATTGGCTTCATTTGCCCTAGCTTCAAGGTCTTTTATTATCCCGGCCGGGATCCTTCGGCTGATGCCCTTGTCTTCCCGCCATGGAAAGCCGTGAAAGGATTTCCCGTATTCTGTTCTTCGGGCATATTTTGGGCGGGAAGATGATGATGATAAAGCCCTCCCAAAACCGCCTTTTCGGCCCCAAAAAGGGTCATATAGGCCGGAAATCAAGGGCCTAAATAAACAATATTCATCTTATTCCGGCCGGTTAGCGTGGTCCGACCCGGCTGCGTGCGGGCGACCCGGTTGCGAGGGGAATGCAGGGTTATTCAAACAGGTCGCTGTGAGACCCGATATCGATCAACTGAACCTCATCTCTGTAGATTCGATAGATCAGTAATAGATCTGGTTTCAAGTGGCATTCTTTGTATTGCTGGGGGTTTCCCTTCAGGAAATGATCTTTGTATTTCTCGTCCAAAGAGATCTCATTGAGGAGTTTTGAGACTACATCGATGTAGATCGCCTCGTCACTATCTTTCAGATGAAGCTTCTTGAATGATTTTTTGAACCTTTTTGTCCTGGCCAATGCAAATTTCATGACTTAAGGTCGCTCATCATCGCCTCAAGGGTATCGTATCGCACTAGATCATTATTTTCAGCCTCCTCGATAGCTCTCCTCAGCCTCGGCGAGGGTAAATCAAGGGGGAAAGGGAGCCTCCGCTCAAGTCGTACCCGGTTGAGAAAGATGTTGATGGCATCGGTCACCGTTAAATTGTACGCCTCAAAAACGGCTTTAGCCGCCTCCCAGGCTTCGGGGTCAACCTTGATGGATGTTTGTCTTCTTGCGGTCATCATGTCACCTCTACTGTTTTTTTGCAAGAAATATACTTCAAAAGAAGTTTTGGTCAATGTAGATTGAAAACTATACTCTCCTGCCGATCCAGGTCTCCTAAGAACTCGTGCAGGGTCCCTTTTCTCAAAGATACGGCCGAGATGTTTTTCCATCGCCGATATCTTGGACCAAAAGCGTATCTACGATTGGAGGTGATAGGATGGGAAGCACGAACGTGGTGCTTGACTATGAACTTGTCAAATAATGTCAGCATCTTACCTGGCTCCAGACACGGCGTGCTCTCATTGATTTCCCGCTTCAGGAGTTGCGCCGGCGCGGCGTGCCTCATCACCGACACCGGCCTGCTGTGCTCGTGTGCTCGGGGCAAGCCATCTCGTCCTCCAATGCCATCGGAGGTCACCCCTTTTGGGGCGCAATCTTCGAGACTGCGGCCGAATATAAATATATAAAGGGCGTCCCCAGGTCCACAGGTCGCAGTCTCCTCTTTCATAAAGGAAAAAGGGAAACCGCATACAATGGAAGGTTCAGGATTCGGCCGTCCCGTTTCAGATTCAGCAACGAGGCCCTGCTGAGAACGGGGGGAGCGTACCTCTTATCAAAGGAGGTCAGGCTCTTGCTTCTCATGTTCGCCCCGGCCTTGGCCTCGAGCGGATAGATAGACCGGTGGCTCTCGCAGACAAAATCCACCTCTGCGGTCCCGGAGCTCTCCCAGTAATACAGGTCAAAACCCTTGCGGGCCTTGAGTTCCTGAACCACGTAGTTTTCCACAAACGCCCCTTCGTACTCCCGAAATATTCGGTCACCCCGCACGAGGATATCCGGGGGGATGTTTGCCAATGCTCCGAGAAGCCCGATGTCCAGTGCGTACATCTTGAAGATGTTCTCTTCCGTATAGGCCTTCAGGGGCCTTTTTGCCGCTTTGACCCGAAAGACCCGATGGATCAGCCCGGACTTTTCCAGCCATTCAATGGCGTTTTCATAGTCCCTCATCCTGGCGCTCTTCCTGAGCAGAGAGAAGACAAACTTCTTGTTCGCCTTTGCAAGCTGCGCAGGGATGGAGTCCCAGACCCTCCTCAGCTTGGGGATGTCTGGAGATTCGGCATATTTGGCAAAATCAAGCACATAGGATCCCAGGATGTCATTGTGGATCTCCCTGACATCGTCCAGGTCCCCGTCCGAGGAAAAACATTCCACGGCCTCGGGCATTCCCCCGGTAAAATAGTAAAAACGCAGGTGCCTGCACAACTCCTTGTGAAAAGGCTCGGGATAAGGTTTGGGGTCTTGCGTGGTCTCGATCAACCCCCTCAGTTCCTCGAAGCCAACGGCCTCCAGAAACTCAAAAAAGGTCATGGGATAGAGGTCCAAAAAATGGACCTTGCCCACTGGAAACGATGCAGGGCCGGAAAGGGCGATGCCCAGCAGAGAGCCTGCCGCGGCCACATGGTACTCGGGCGCTTCTTCCTGAAAATATTTGAGGGAATTCAGGGCCCTGTCTGAGGCCTGGATCTCATCGAACACGATAAGATCCCGCCCCGGGCGGATCTTGTGCCTGGCATAGATGGACAGGTTACGTAGAAGTTCTTCGGGGTGAAGCCGTTCAGCAAAGAACTCCCCTGCTGATGCATCCCGCTCGAAATTGATGTATACAAAGGCGTCGAACTCCTTTGCACCGAATTCCTGCAAAAGGTAGGTCTTTCCGGTCTGACGCGCACCGCGAAGGACCAAAGGTTTTCGCCGCTTGGAGTCTTTCCAATCCAGAAGGTGCTTGTACGCATCCCGCTTCATGCTATCAAACTACAGAATAAGTGCACGCATGTCAAGTTTATCTTGTTAAAAAGTGAAAGTCCGGCATTTAAACCATCGAAAAACCCACACCCCTCCCTTACGACTACGAGTTACGAAACCGCTTATCAAGAACCTCTGCTCATTTACCGGCGGCCCCTTCAATATGGAATCCGAATATAAACATATAAAGGGCGTCCCCGTCTCCCTCATTCCACAATCAAACAACGTCCCCGTCCCTACCAAGGCCCCGAAAAGGTATAAAATTTTCTTGCAAGTGTCATTCATACCCTATAGGGTATAGCTCTTGATATATGGGAATAAAACATACCCTATGGGGTACAAACAATGAAGAGGCCGCTGATTGATTTTGTAAAGGGAAGGCGCAAGGCACTGGGCCTGACCCAGCGCGACCTGGCGGATCGCGCAGGTGTCGGGTTGCGCTTTGTAAGGGACCTGGAGCAGGGCAAGCAGTCACTGCGCATGGACAAGGTCAACCAGATACTGGCATTGTTCGGTCACCGGCTGGAGC
>CAYPSZ010000347.1:0-14049 GCA_964413125.1 uncultured Desulfobacterales bacterium | reverse complement strand
GAGGTCAGTTGCCAGGGCCAATCCAAAGAGCTGCAATGAGAATTGACCTTGTAAACTTGCGCTACTTTTCAACAGGCCCGCTTTGGCCCTGGTCAACTGCACCGCCTTGTTCGGAAACGTTTTCATAAATTCTCATTGCATGTCGGCTGATCTCTTCAACACTTTGCCCCTCCCATAAGGTTCTTTGCCATTTTGTATAGTCAAATGGCTCCCTCTGAATGAGGGCAATAAATCGCTCGGCATCTACGCCCCCCAAAGATTCCATAAGCGCCTTATATCCTTTCAATTTGACTTCCGTATCAGTTATCATTATATACCTCCTTGACAAACCCGATGGGGTCAGTAAGAATAAGTTCTGTTATCAAATTGTTTTTATTTATAATTTTATCATCAGTAGTAAGAAAATAAACACACCCCGCTGCTATGGCACAAGCGATATGCAGAGCATCCTTGCTACGGATACCCCTCCGGTTAAGGTCTTTGGCTTTCTCTAGGACTGGTGCATTCTCTTTAACATTCATGGTTGCATGCTGTTTCCATTCTCTGATTGCGCTTTCTCTTTCCTCGAAAGGATTTGCCTTATTTTCAGCATCGAGAATGTATGACCAAACAAGCTCAAATTTTCCGTCCCGAATATCTATTTGTATTCTGAGTTTAGCTTCAGCTTCAAGTCTGATCCTAATTTGAGATTGAGCGTCGAAAGGCCGATTGAAGCAACAATTGTCTAAATAAATTTTCATGATTATCCCTTGCAATGTCTATCATTTGATACAAATCCGATAATTTTTCCATCCGAACATGATATTAACCAACAGTTACTGGTTGAGAATAGGATATTGGTCCATGAAAAGCAACACCGAACTTTGTAGACTTTTTTGAAAATAGATTCTGTTTCCACCGTCCAGCGATGGATAACACGGAACGGCAATCCTCCACGGGCTCGGGAGACAGTCTAATCGAAGCTTGACGAGGACGGAATGTCGGGATATCAATGTTATCCAACACGGCGAATGATTGGGGGCGGTGGCTGTGAGAGGACAGCAGTCCAGCAAGAGACACAAGGTGGCGGAATACAACCCGACACCGCGTTGGCCGCAAGGCTACATACAGGTCTTGGAGGAGATGGGCGTTGAAGAGCGGCGGCGCGGGTTGTACGCGCACTGGGTTCGGCAGTTCTTCAACCGATGCAAGGGCCGGCGGCGGCGGCGCGACCTGGGGCGCGACGATATCGACCGGTTCCTTGGCATTCTCCGAGGGCAAGATGGCGTCGAGGACTGGCAGGTCGAGCAGGCGCAAGAGGCGCTGGAGATCTACTACGAGCAGTTCCGTGGTATTGCGCTGGATCGTCAGCCGACGCCCGAGGTCGGTACCGCCGAAACGCCAGGACCGGCCGCTGCAGGCTCCCAGCCCACAGCTTCGCAGTGAGGGGGCAGGCCGCAAGCAGGCGGACAGGGCCCGGTGGTGTGCGATGGACAACAGGCCTATCCGATTACCCGGGACGCTCAACCGCCGGCCGGTGGACAGCCTTGCCGTGAAGCCCCGCAAGCAACTTCGGGAGTTGGCGCGCCTGCCGCGGCCAAAGCGGAAACTCCGAGGCCGATCCCGGCACCTCGCGTTCCCATCCAACCGCCTTCCGTTCCCCGGCCCACGTCGCCACGAACGCGACGTCCGCCCAAACAACAAAGCGTGGATTGGGCTGCGCTTGAGAAGGCCGTGCGCACGGCACTGCGCGTCGAGCAACTACGCGTTGAAGACGGAAAAGGCATATTTGCACTGGATTCGACAGTTCGTCGGTTTTCATCATGGCCGTCGCCCTTCCGAGATGGGAGGCCCCGAGATCCATGCCTTTCTCAGCCACTTGGCGATCAACCGCCATGTGGCCGCCGGCACGCAGAATCAAGCCCTGAATGCAGTGGTATTCCTTTATCGCAAAGTGATCAAAAAAGAACTGGAAGACTTCAGCGACTTCGCGCGGGCGCGTTTGCCCAAACGGCTCCCGGTCGTGTTGAGCCGGCAGGAGGTGGATGAGGTGCTGCGGCGTATGGACGACATCGAAGGGCTGATTGCGCGGCTGATGTACGGAGCGGGAATGCGCGTGAATGACGCCTTGACGCTACGCGTACAGGACCTGTCGTTCGACCGCAACGAGATCACGGTTCACGGCAAGGGCAACAAGGTGCGGCGCGTTCCCTTTCCGGCAAAGCTCCAGGAGCCGGTGCGCAAGCACCTGGGTGAGCGGAAGAAGCTGTTCGAGTCGGATCGGACACAGAACATGCACGAGGTGTATTTGCCTGACGCGCTTGCGCGCAAGTACCCCAAGGCCCCGTATGAATGGCGCTGACAGTTCGTATTTCCGTCCGACAGCTACTCGACCGACCCTCGTAGCGGCCGTCGTCGGCGGCATCATCTGCACGAGATTCGCATCCAACGCGCCGTGAAGCGGGCCGCCAATGCCGTGGGGGTGACGGCGCGCGTTACGCCGCATGTCATGCGCCATTGCTTTGCGACTCATTTGCTGGAAGCGGGTGCTGATATCCGTACCGTACAGGAACTTCTGGGCCATAGCGACGTATCCACCACCCAGATCTACACCCACGTCCTCAACAAGGGGCCGTTGGGCGTGGTCAGCCCATTCGATACGTTGTGAGTGAATTTTCCCAATTCCCGTTTTCTCCGATACCCTGCCCAATCGCGGCGCTGACCCGCGAGTACGTCGGATGGGAGCATCCGGAAAGCTCCGCCTGCTTGTCGACAAGCAGGGATCGGATCTCCCGCAGCGAGGCCAGGGCGTGCTCCACACTGCTGTCGCAACACTCAAACACTTTAAGAACACGCTTGTCCGCGAGGCGGATGACGATCTCGCGGGCCACTTTCTGTTCGAGATCGTCCGGCCTCACCGAGAAGCTGACGAATGGCAGGTTGATCGTGACGCCGTCGACTCGCTTCTTCGCCTGGCGTCGGGCCTGATGTACGAGGCCGGACACGTCAAACTTGATAATTCCATCAGGTTGATGTTATCAGGAAACCGTATATTTGCTCTCTGCCATTGTTGGCAGAGTCAGTCCGTTTTCCGGTATAGATACCAACCGTATGATATTGGCCTCATGCCCGGTGGTCTCGCTCATCCTCTTTGCAGCTCTTCCGGTTGGAGCCGCCAGGAGAGTTTTTACACGAAGCTTTGAGAATATCTTGAGGATGGCATTGATTATGGTGATCTTGCCTGTTCCAGGGCCCCCGGTTATGACCATCACCTTACTCTCGGCAGCGCGCCTGACAGTGTCGAACTGCTTTTCCGCCAGTTGAATGGAGAGCTGTTTCATGGCCCCTTCCTATGGCCTTGGCGGTCTTTATGTCCCTTACGGACTTAGGCGCATGGATCAGGACTTTCAGACGGGCTGCAATCTTGGTCTCGGAGAAATGAAACTTCGCAAGATATACCGCCGTGTGATTCCCTCCGAACATCTCCATCCCTTTCAGTTCCTCGGGGTCAATGGCCGACTAATACATCAATTTGCAGAGACTTCATAGGGCCAGGTTCCCTTGGATCAAGCTGGAAATGATATCAAAAGAAGGATTCAGTTGCGACCGTTTATGACAATGGTGGCTGGTATGCTGGGTTCAGTTTGGGGAAATGGGGTGGATCAGAAATTGCCATCTCCATGATCTGGCTTGACAATTCACTAGTTTTCTGGATAACTTATGGAGATTAAGGTCATTCTTATTATGGAAATGCGGAAGGAAGGAGTCTGAAGATGCAAAGTATTCTGCAGGCCTGTACACCCCGAGACGACATACTTGCCGGGACCTTCAACCCTGAAATCTTCACGGCATCCATCAGCCTGATGCTGTCCCCCACCGCCTCGGAAGACGCTCCCTTCTGGCCCGAATTGAAGGGGTTGGAACAACTCATTCAGGATAGGGACCAACTTATGATGCGTGACATCAATTTGGATATCTTGCGAGAAATTGAACCGCATCTCCTATTCGATATTAACGTACCGAGAGTCGGCCAAAAGGGAACCGTTACAGTGCCTATATCCCTTGCCGAATGTGCGCTGGATGTATCGTGCAGAGTTGCGGATGGGATGAGAATGAGAAAGACTGAGTTATCAGTTGGGGCACTGAGAAATCGGATTGCTCGTGAAATAGAGAAACAGTCTAAGAGAGCAAATGTGTATTAAGTTGGTAGTGAAAAGCCGGACTTAACATCTCAATTATAATCGCTTGTGTGGCAAGACCCAACTTGTCAAAACAGTTCTTTTTCTTAGCGTCTTGGCGTCTTTGCGATGGGATACAGTTTTTACGAATTCGTCAATTTTAGTTTCGGTTTGCTTATCATTAAGTTAAGTGAGTTCGTCGCGAAGATTGTAGACGGGCGGAGCGCCTTGTTTACGGGGCTAAGGATTTTGGTGGCAACCGTGGTTGGCATGGTTGCAGACGGGATGGGTAATAATGAGATATTGAAGGCTTACCGCGACCTGCAGCAGGAGGACATTACAGAAGCACTTCGATATGCCGCAGAAGCTGTCAAAGAACGCGAGCTGCCTTTGGTGAATGTGGCATGAGATTTCTGATTGACAATGCTCTATCGCCGTCAGTTGCCGATAGCTTTCGGGTTTCAGGTTTCGATGCTGTGCATGCCAGGGAAATCGTATCAAACACATGAATGGTTTCAGAACTTTACTCCTGCTGCAAGAAAGCCGGGGCGGATTTTGAAACCCTATTGGGAGTTGTTAATGAATCAAGAAAGACACAGGGTTTCTTCCGGAGTAAGCCGGTTGGACCGGCTTCTTGGGGGATTGTTTATCGGGGATAATGTGGTCTGGTATGACGATGCCGGCAGCCTGGCCTCCTTGTTTTGCCTTAACTTTATCCGCATTTCCCAGGAGCAGGAAAAACCCGTTATCTACGTGACCTTTGACCGGTCCCCCCGGAACCTGATGACAAGACTGGGACCCTTGGCAAGAAATCCGCACCTGACCGTCGTGGATTGTTTTACCAACGGGAAGGGGGCAGGATCTAATGTATTCTTAAAATTTTACGCGGAACAAACGGATGCATTGTCCTGCCGGATTGTACAGGTGGAGGCGCCACAGGACATTGCAGAATTCACAAAGACCTTTTATGGGCTGTTTGAAGGGACAAAAGATGATGTTCGCTTTGTATTTGAATCCCTGACAGGAATGCAGGAATTATGGGGCGGAGAAGGCCATATTATCGAGTTTTATTCGCACTCTTGTCCCCGGCTTTACGAACTCAACACCATCGCCTACTGGTTGATGGAAAAGGAAGCCCATTCACGCCGGTTACGGGCCCGGATCAACCAAATCGCACAGGTTGCCATCGAGCTTTCTGTCAAGCGAGGGGTGACCTCTTTGAACGTCTTAAAGGCGGAACATCGGCAGACGGATAGTATTAACAAGCCGTATCATTACTGGTCCAAGGACCTGGATGTAACCTTTGAAACAGATAAGCGGGCCACCGGTCGTCTTGAGCTGGGGGTGCGCCTCAAGACCCTCCGAAAGAAGAGAGGCCTCTCCCAGACCGAGTTGGCCAAGCTGGTAGGGTTGACCTCCGGTACAATATCACAGGTGGAGAGCAACCGGATTTATCCCTCTTTGCCTGCCCTGTTAAAGATAGCAGAGGTGCTTTCCGTAGAGGTGAGTACCTTTTTCCGGAAATCGGGAGGTTTGGCCGACCGGGTCGTCTTTAAGCCCGATAACGGGATTGAAACCAAATTGCCGAACCTCGCTGCGGAAAGTATCGGAGCCAAGCTGCTTACGCCCTTTGATTTTGACACCCATGCCGAGCCTTATCTGATTGAAATTCCGCCTCAAGCGCATCTTTCATCTCACTTCTTTGTCCATAAAGGGGAAGAGGTGGGATATGTGCTCACCGGCAGACTTCAGATCCACATGGAAAAAGGGGTATACACGGCCCAAGAGGGTGATGTGATCTATCTGAGCCGGGACATTCCGCTCCAATGGAAGAACCCTGGTCCGGACATTGCCAAAATCTTCTGGGTTAAGATCAAATGATCCCTGCACATGAATGGTCTCATAATAGCATTGACCGGTATGTCGTTGCGAACGTAGGAACCCGTTCTCCGTAGCAGGCTACTGCGGAGGGCGGAAGCAATCTCGCTGTTAAAGCTGAGAGATTGCCACGCCCCTTTGTCTTCTTAGTGGTAAATCTTTGTCAGGCGGCGTGTCTTTCTTCCACCTCTTTTTCTCCGTGGTCATGCTTGAGATCTCCGTCCATCGTGCCCTTTACATGCTCTCTTTCTTCGGCAAAATCAAATCCCTTCCAGATCCCTACAGATTTCAAAATGGAGTCCTGGGGATGGAACTCACGAAAAATCTTAAAATAGTAGGCGGCTTCTTTGCTGTTGATGACAGCTTGAGGGTTTTCCTCCCTGATCCGTTCCACGTCCTCATCAGACAATTCCTTTTCCGCCATTTTTTCCCCCAGACTTTCACACCCGGCACCCTGAGTGTATTGGACCTTGTAGCGCCACAGGATGTCGTCCGGAAGGTAACCGGTGCCTTCGAAGGCCTTGCGGAGGATCCATTTTTCGATCTTGGCACCGTTGTGCTCCCTGATTTTGAGTTCCGGGGGAATCTTCATTGATAGATCTACCATGTTCACGTCAAAGAAGGGAACCCTGAGTTCGAGGCTGAAGAGCATTCCCATACGGTCGGCTCGTTGAAGGTTGATGTTGTGGACATTCCCGATACACCTTCTGGCCTCCATGTTGAGTTTGTCAAAGGGGAAATGCTTCATGTAATGATAGCCGGCAAACAACTCATCCGCGCCTTCACCGGTCAGCACCACGGTGACGTATTCGGCCGCAAGCTTGCAGGTAAAGTAACAGGGTACGGCGCAACGCACCAGAGAAGGGTCATAGGTTTCCAGCTTCTGGATTACCCTGGGCAGGGCCTCGTAATATTCATCCTCGGTAAACAGCAGTTCATGATGGGTGGAGCCGATATGATCTGCGGCAATCCGGGCCGCCTTGATATCATCGCTGAGGTCGCCGTTTTCATCTTCCATGCCTACCACAAAGGTATGGAGGTGCGGGATTTCGTCGGCTGCAATGGCCGCCACCAGACTGCTGTCCAGACCCCCGCTGCAAAATGCCCCCACCGGCACCTCCGGGTCGGCCAGCAAACGATCCTTAACCGCCTTGATAAAAGTCGTTCGAATCAGGTTGCAGGTTTTATCAATATCGGTCAGCATGTGGTCCTGGATTTTCGGTATCGTGTAATACTGTACGAATCCTTCCTCCGGGGTATAGTAGTGTCCAGCCGGGAATTCATGCACTTCGTTCACACCTGCAAGGGTCATGGCCCCAAGTTCAGAACTGAAATACAGCTTGTCGCGGTAATAACCGTAATAGAGCGGTTTGATGCCGATGGGGTCCCTTGCCATCATAAATTCATTACTATCGTATAAGGCAAATGCGAACATGCCTCTGAGGTCCATAACGCAATCCGGACCCTTTTCTTGGTAAAGCCTCAAAATGGTCTCGGAATCCGAGTCGGTCTTAAACCGGTACTTGGACGAGAGTTCAGCCTTCAGCTCTTTGAAGTTATATATCTCACCGTTACAGATAATAGCCGTTTTCCCCCCGTTTACTACTATGGGTTGATGGCCGTGGGCCACATCCACAATCGAAAGACGGGTATGCCCAAACACTCCGTTTTCGTATTCGTGTATACCACGGTCATTGGGGCCTCGATGGGGAAGGGCATCCAACATGCGATGAATGGTTCTTGTGTCCCTGGTGCCAACACATCCGGCAATACCGCACATGACTAACTCCTTTCGTGAAAAAATCGTTATTTTAGTGATGCTAAAGATAGAAACCGATTATTAGTTTTACTTCAAATTATATCAGCTGAAATAATATGGATACAAACTATATGAGATGCCAAGCCTTGTCAATAGCTTTTTCACAGTTATGCCGGAGCATCCTGTGGTAGAGTGATTTGATATTTCTGAGACCTCAAGGATTGTGCTGGAATACCGGCAGATTCAGGTTCGACTCACGATGAGTCAATACATCCCGGCCGGACTGGTCTCTTGATGAGACTGCGAGACGCTGGGATCCAGGATAGGAAGTTGCTTTTCTGTGCGAGGATACAAGGGCAGAGGTTTATGTTTGAAGCCGCTGACTCTCCGTGATAAAATCATCATAGTATTTCTGCGAGCCTGGGAAACGTGAGCAGAGAACACCATGAACAAGATATCTCAAACGCTTGGCCTCGTCGGTTGGCTTTTCTTGAGTTTCTCCGCGGGTGCTGTCGGCGGCATTGCGTCGGCCGATGCAGGAGCCTTCTACGGAAAGCTCGTGCGCCCGGAGTGGGCGCCGCCTTCCTGGGTTTTCGCCCCGGTATGGTCCGGCCTTTACGCTCTCATTGGTTTTGCAGCTTGGCTTGTTTGGCGCGAAAGGGGTTTTCGGGACGGGGGCGTCCCTCTTGTTCTGTTCATTGTTCAGCTTGCGCCAAACGCTTTGTGGACATGGCTGTTTTTCTCTTGGAGGCGGGGAGGACTGGCCCTCGCAGACATCTTGATCGTTTGGGTCCTCATTCTTATCACTACCATCGCTTTTTGGCGTATCCGCGCGATTGCCGGCCTCCTACTGGTCCCTTACCTCTTGTGGGTCGGTTATGCCTGCGCACTTAACCTGTCCCTATGGAAGCTTAATCCATCATTGCTAACATGATGTCTTAATATGAGCGGGATGCCTTATTCGCCCCAAATTTGGTCACAATTTTCTGAGCGGCCGCCAGCCTGCATTTTGCGCCATGAAATGGTCAGCCTGGGCTGACGAAGCCCTTTTCAGAGTCCTTGGGAAAACGGGGCCGTGTGAAGGGGGGGGGCTGTGTTCATCGTCGCTGAGGATAACGAACCTCACGCCATCGATGAAAAAGTCCTTCAAAATTTTCAGCCTCAGGTTTTCGATAATATGGGACATGGAAAAAAGCGAATCATAGGGGATGACAAAATTCGCATCTTTTCCCTCCCTGTCTGCCGATTCATTAAGATACAAGGCCTCGCCTACATCACCCAACCTCTCAACCATACCTATCCTTATTGCCGTGTCAGTGGCAGGATGTGGCAAGGCATAAAACAAGTCATCACCATCTTGTATACTGGTTATAGCGTTCTGTAAAGGGCACGCGTCAATATCCAGGCTGAGTATAAGGTTCCATGAAAGGACACCAAATATCAATAAAAGCAATGTTGTAGTCCAGGCCCTTTTCCAAAAGAGCGGCTTATATGCGACCCCGCCCGATTTAGGAGTAGTTTCCGATATAAAAAATGCATCTATAATTTCTTTATCATTGTTATATCTTCTCACTTCGATTTGCTCTTTGACAGCTGACAACAGGTTCTTAATCGCCTTTTGATAGGGGACAAAGCTTGTAAAGTGACGGAAATTATTGTGCCCATAAAGTATTGATTTGATTTTCGAAAAATTCCCGTTCAGATTGACGTAACAGCCGTTGGCGTTAAGCTTTTTTTGAAATATAACTGATATATTACCATTCAATGGCGCAACATAACTTCTACTAACATCAAAACCTGCTTTTTCACCAAGGGCGATAAGAGTCTCCGGGTTAAACGTATAGATATGCGCCTTGTGATATCGATTATTTGGATCCTGCTTAATATCTTCTGCATTTGGCACTTCAACGACCAAATAACCATTTTCGGCAAGAATCGACCAGATATTCTTTAACTCGGATAGAGGGTCGGCCATGTGTTCGAGCACGTGGTGCAATGTGACAACATTAAAGGATTCAGCCTTATTTAGCTCATTGGAGAACGATGCTTCGACAGGAACACCAAGCGTCTCCTCGGCATAACGTGCAAAAGATCCGTAAGGCTCAATGCCTTTGGAGTTAATGCCGAATTTGCGAAGAAGATACACAAACGTGCCGTTGCCCGCCCCAATATCAAGGACAGAGTCATCTTTGCGCAAAAAATCTCTAAGGAATAAATACCTCCTCATAGCTTCTTTTGCGCCACGGTATATATGTTTCTTTTTAGGTCTATTTATACCCTTATACTCGGCCCGGTAATCCTTGGAATAAAACTCTCTTATTTCTTCTTCGGCTGGACGAGGATCACTCCATATCAACCCGCAATTCCTGCATATCACAGTCCTGAGATAATCCCCTTTCCGATCTTTCAGAGAGACTACCTCAACGTCTGAAGATCCGCAGAGATTGCAGGGGATAGAACAAGTTGCGCTGTACTGTTCCGCTTCTGTGCTCATTATCGAGGCTGATCCTGATTTAGCATGTCAATTAAATATTTCAGGCTTCCTGTCGAGGCATAATGCCATTTTCCGCCTATCGCGACCGCACAGACCCGTTTCGCCAAAACCTGTCAGGAATCCATTTGGAAGAAGTTTTCTCATTTATAGTACTCAAATCAAGCAATATCAAGTCCCACGAAAACAATGGCGATAGGCGGCCGGGATCCGGAACCGGCCTTTGGTATCCACTACCTTTCGCACGTTTTTGACAAGGTCTTTCCCGGGAAAGGAATTGGTGTCGATCATCTCTCTACGCCTTCGAGAACGACATCCTGCTTGAAAAGGAACTGTTCGGGAAGTAGGAGGCACATCGCGGCAGTGCCTGCCGGATCATTATCGGGGTTGGCGAACCTCAGAAGTAATACCTGGCCCTCAGTTCCAGGCGGCCGGCGTTCTGTTTTTCACCATACTCAGTGAAGCGATCGCCAATGAGTATGGCTCCCTTCAGCCTCAGCTCCAGGTTGTCCACTCCGGTGTATGCGAGTTCGGGCGAAACTGAGAAGCTTTTATCATCCATATTGTAAATGCAGGTAATGGATGGGGTGAAGTAGAGGATGTCAAAGGGCTCTTTTTGGCTCACCCTCAGATACAGGTAGTTTCTCATGGGGTTCATTCGGCCGTACCCCCCTTGAGTCAGCCCTGATGCCCTCATCAGCATAGCGTCATCACCTGTTCTCAGATACCTGTCATGCCCCCTGTGTATGAACGAGAAGTAGTTTGACATCTCTGTTTCAGTGAAGCCGGCGCCGCTGCGAAAGTACTCCAGGATATAGGTGGTCTCAAGGGCGCTCAGATATCGAATCCCCAAAAGGTAGTTCAAGACGCTGGATCGGGTCTCAAAGGACCTTCCATCTCGATCAATGGAAGTCCTGTGAAAGTCCTTGACCCATGCAAGCTCGCCGTGAACTTCGAAGTTGGATGTGATGTTGCGGGAAAAATCAACACCGTAGCGGGTGGGCTTGCTTCCGCCTGAAAGGAACATGAGATCAATGTCCGTATCGAGAAACAGGAAGTATAACTTCGCCCCGAAATTGAGATGGCCGGCCTCGCCGAAATCCCTGTTCATATCTCCATACACGGGGAGAATGACGGGGGTGAATGAAAACGTCTTGAGAGGGCCGTCAAGACTTTTGATATAGTTCGCGGTCAACACGAAAAATCCTTCCAAATCAAGTGCCGGATCATCCGGGTCTCCGGGACGGTCGAAAAAGGCGACCGGGCTCCAGGCATAGCCCGTGCCCCACTTCAGGGTCTTCTTGCCGGTGTCTATTCCGAGGGATTGGGAGGGCGTCAGAGAGAGGAATCCTTCATAGAGGGCGGTCTTACCTGACCAGCCCTCATATGTGTAATTCAGGTTGCTGTTGGTTCTTGCAAAGACCCGGGCTATTCCCTTCTCATAACCTGCTTCCAATTGAAGGGTCATGTCGTACTTTTCAAGGGTTGACCCTTGGTCACGCTTGTGGAACCTGAGCTTGTGGAGGGCTGCGTCCTTGTCCGTCCTGTAGAGAATCGGGGTTATCTCGGCATAACCGCCAAAGTGAAAAGGGTTTTTTTCTATCTCTTCCAGGTCGAAGGTGTACTCGCCGGCTGAACAGACGGAAAGGAAAAATATCGTTGGAGCGAAGACCAGCAAAAACACCGTCCAGTTTATTCGAATAAGGCCCATATTTCGCAAACTCTTTAACGTAGGGAATCCAGGTTTGGCATGAATGTGAGTGTGAAGACCTCATCACTGAGCTCACGCGCCTTGATATTGGCAAAAAGCATGACGGACTTGTAGCCCTTGTAAAGAGGGCTGTCCGTCTCCATGACGGACGGCCTCACGATCCCATCCCCGAAATCCTTGATCTCCTTGAAATAGAGGGTTTTGATGAGCATGGAGGCCTCGGTCATGCACTGGATGCTGGTAGGCAGGAGGCTCTCCTTATGGACCAGCATTTTCAGTTGATCGTAGGCCACCGTCTTTGTCCTGGCCTTCAGGTGAAGCAAATACTCTTCCCCTATATCCTCGACCTCCTCCACGTCATATTCCTCGTGGTATTCAAGCTGCATGATGTCGGAGTTGTTAAAGACCCCTCCCACGACCGACTGGAGGCTCGTTATTCTCACCGGCTTTCCCACACCCGGGATGTAAAGCCACATGTTTTCTCCCAGCCTCAGCGTACTGCGGCCCCTTTCGCTGGGCGGCGAGATGAAAAGCGCCGCCATCTTGTCGGCGCCCTTTTTGACGGTGAAGAGGATAAACTCCTGTTTTTTGCCGTCCGGCTCGATGTTGATAAGCTTTCTGTACATTTCATAGGAAGGCGGCGTCAGTTTACGATCGATCTCCTTCAGGAGTTCCGCTCCGTCAAATGCAAGGCCCGGCACGGCAACTCCGCTTTTTTCGCCGGCATGGACAGTGCTTGTCATGAGGCAAAGGGCTGCAAGGGCGGGCATCATCAGATTCTTCATTTTACGACCTCCGTTTTACACATATCCCAGGGCCTCAATGGGGTCCATTCGGGATGCCTTGAAGGCCGGCTGCAGACTTGCCACAACCGCAACCGCAATGACAATCCCCGAGACCATCAAGAGGTCCTGGATGTTTACCGAAGTCATGAGAACAATATCAGACTGCCTGCCGAAATCATAAGTGAACCCGACAAGGTTGATGGCATAGATCAGGCCGGCGCTCAGGATGCTGCCGGCAATGGCGCCCATTGCCCCCAGCAGAAGTCCCTCGACAAGAAAAAGGGACAGGATTTTCGAGGGCAGTGTGCCGATTGCAGCGATGGTGCCGATCTCCCTGACCCGTTCATAGACCGCCATGATCATCACGTTCATGATGCTGATGAGCACCACCGCGATCAGCATGAGCTTGATGAAAAATGTCATGATGTCGATCATGCGGGCTATGTTGTAAAAAGGAGAGATCTTTTCCCAGGTGCTCACATCAAAGACCGGTTTGCCTTCTCTATTCAGTTCTTGTGAGAGCTTTCCCTCCAGGTCCCGATACACCTCCTGAAGCCTGTCGAAGTCCTTGAGCCTGACTGCAATCTCGCTGATTTCCATCTCTTCCATTCTCAGGATGTCAACGGCGTCTTCGATATGCACATAACCGTCCCTGCCCCCCGGGCCGGTGGCACTCTCCAGTATCCCTGCCACCCTGAGCTGTTTTCCATTGACCGACCCGTCCCGGTTGGTGGCTATGACCACCGCCATATCCCCCACATTGACTTTCATGCCCCTTGCAAGGAGTTCAGGAACCAGTATTTCACCTCTTTTGATATCCATCTCTCCCTCTATCACCCTGGGGAGGAGAAGAGGAACGGTCTTTGCCTCTTTTTCAGGGTCCACACCGTTGAGCCGGATATTTGTCGTCTCCACGAAATTGCTGAACCCTCCGCCGAACTTGACCCTCTTTGAATAGGCCTCTATCTCAGGGTTCCCCTCCAACGCGGCCTCGACCGTTTTCACGGCCTTAGTCCCCATGTTCATTGTAAGGGGCAAGTTGTCTATTGCTGCAAGGTACCCCTTGCGATGTATCTGCAAGTGCCCTACGAACGAATCCGTGATCTGGCCGATCATCAAGCTCTTGAAGGACCCCGTGACAGCCATGAAACCCGTCACGAACAGGACCCCGACGACAATCAGGGAAAGGGTCAGCAGTGTCCTTCTCTTGTACCTTGCCAGGTTTCTTGCGGCTATCTTGATGAGATTAGCCATTGCCGCTCCCTCCG
>CAYPSZ010000346.1:0-6131 GCA_964413125.1 uncultured Desulfobacterales bacterium | reverse complement strand
AAAGGAGACTCGACATGAGAAAGCAAGTTTCTGTTCCGATGACACTGGCTATACTGGGTGCTTTGTTCTTCGCCTTGCCAGCAACCGCTCAAGGGACCCAGCAAGACACGCAGCAAGACACGCAGCAAGACCAGCTGCGCGTCCGGCAGTTCGTCGACGAGAATGCGGATGGCATGTGCGACAACTGGGTGGACAACGACGGGGACGGCGTCAACGACAGGTTCATCGATGAAGACGGCGACGGCATCTGCGACAACCGGGGCTATCGGGCCGGACGTCGCTTTGGCGGAGGGCGCGGCCAGATGCGAGGCGCGCGATTCGTCGATGAAGACGGCGACGGCGTATGCGACAACCCGTGCCGCCGTGGCGGCATGGCCTTAGGTCAAGGGCGCGGGCCGAAGCAGGGGGGTAGACTGAGGCAAGGGCGCCGCGCGGTAAACGTGGATGACAATGACGTATCCACTAACAGTGCGAAGGCCGGTACTCCCCAGCAGCAGAAGGTCTACCGTCCGCTGCGAAGCGGCCGCACGCTCGATGTGCCAGCCCCGCGCGGGCCTGCCCGGAACTAAGGCCGAGGGGTCTTGAAGAAACCCGCTCAGAAAATGTGGATTGCGCTGGTGGCTGCCCTCGCGGCAGTCATCAGCGTGTCCTTATTCTATGCGCACTACCGCAGCGAGGTCACTGCGCAACATCGGTTGATGCTCGAGCGGGGCCGCACGATTCTTGACTCGCTGGCGGCAGGGATACGGGCGCAGACGCGTATGGGCCGCTACAGCGAAGATCGTCTTGCCGCGATTTTTGAGGAATTGGCGCAATCAGACGGAATCATAGCAGTCCGCATGGACAGCCCGGGCGGGGAAACCATTGCACAAGCAGGCAAGATGGACGCCTTGGCCCAGGCGCCGTATACCAGCCCCGTGTGGCAACAAGACTGCCTGTACATATCGCAGAAGGCTTTGTTGGCGGGACATCGCGGTGCCGGCATGGGGATGGGGCCTCCCGCAGGACGGGGCGGTCTTGGGCGAGCCATGATGCAGGCAGAAATTCCTTGGAACGCGGGCGAGTATACGCTTTCGGCAGCTCTGGATACAGGCTCAATGCGCAATGAAATCAGACACGAGCGCATTTACGTAGTGTTTTCCAGTGGGGCGAGCGTGCTTGCTGTCGCAGCCGCGGCGCTTGTAGTCCTGGCGCGCCAACGGCAACGCGACCTGCACACGGCTTTGCTGCTGTCCGAGGAGCGCGCAGCTCAGGGCGAACGTCTTGCCCAACTCGGCGCAGGTCTTGCTCATGAGACCAAGAATCCGCTGGGAGTTGTCCGCGGCTTTGCCCAGTCCATTGCAGATGCCGCCGGGGGACATCCCGAGATCAATAAGATGGCCCAAGCCATTATTGATGAAGCCGACCGCACGGTCGGGCAGATCAACTCCTTTCTGACTTTGGCGCGGCCCCTCGAACCGGTTCTCGAAAGGGTCTCCTTAGACAGTTTCTTCAGTAAGATGTTGCCTCTTCTGGAGGGGGAGGCCTATGGGACCGAGGTCGTCTTCAGCTATGAGCCGTGCGGGTTCGAAGTGATGGCCGACCGCTCCATGTTGCGGCGAGCGGTGCTCAATCTGGCTATCAACGCGTTGCGCGCGTGTGACAAACAGGGTCATGTTGTCGCGGCGGCTGAAGCGGATTACGACGGTGTAACGCTTTCTATTCGTGATACCGGGCGGGGTATCGCACCCGAAGACTTGCCCCGCGTTGCAGACCCTTACTTCTCCCGTTTCGAAGGCGGCTCGGGCCTCGGGCTTGCCATTGTCGACCAAATAGCGCGCGTCCATGGTTGGCGCTTGACTGTTGAATCTCAGCCGGGCAAGGGGACGGAGGCGGCGCTTCACGGGCTGGTCAAGGTACAATAGTTGGGATGAGTGCCGACCAGAAAAACTGCATCGCCATCGTAGACGACGAGCCCGCTCAACGGCAGCTCCTTGACAATGCGCTGCGCCGGGCCGGCTACGACACAATCCTCTGCCAGAACGGCGCGCAGGCCGTGAACGCGGCGCCACAGTCTTCCCTGATGCTTCTCGACGTGCGCCTGCCCGACATAAGCGGTCTCGATGTTCTCCATCGCGTGAAAGAGGAGCAGCCAAGCCTTCCGATTATTCTGCTCACTGCTTACATCGACGTACGGGACGCTGTTGCCGCCATCAAATCCGGCGCCCTGGACTATCTCGAGAAACCCATCGACTTGGACGAACTCATCGCTGCCGTTGATGATGCGCTCGGCGCCACAGGCCGGCCTGTGAGCGGCACGGACGAGTTCCTGTTGCCGGCCGGCATTGTCGCCGAGAGCTCGGCCATGAAGCGCGTGTTCGATCAAGCGACTCGGGTCGCGGCCTCTGACGCCACCGTTCTGTTGCTCGGCGAGAGCGGGGTCGGAAAGGAGATCGTCGCGCGATTCATCCACGACCATAGTCCCCGCGCCTCGAGACCTTTCGTACGCGTCAACTGCGGCGCCTTGCCCGAGCAGCTCATCGAAAGCGAACTGTTCGGCCATGAAAAAGGGGCCTTCACGGGGGCAACGGCACGACGTATCGGACGCTTTGAAGAGGCCGACGGCGGCACGCTCTTTCTTGACGAAATCGGGGAGTTGTCGGCGCCTCTGCAGAAAAAGCTTCTCCGCTTCCTTCAGGAGCGTGAGTTCCAGCGCCTAGAAGGAAACCAGACTCTAAAGACTGATGTGAGAATCATCAGCGCAACGAAATACAACCTGGAAGAACGCATAAAGAGCGGCGACTTCCGGGACGATCTATATTACCTCTTGGGCGTTATAACCATGCACTTACCACCGCTCAGGGAGCGGAAGGAGGATATTGAACCCCTGGTCAACCACTTCATGTCGCGCTTTTCCGGGGAAAACGACAAAACAATCGAGGGGATCGGCAGTGA
Source organism: uncultured Desulfobacterales bacterium (assembly GCA_964413125.1). Classification (GTDB taxonomy): domain Bacteria; phylum Desulfobacterota; class DSM-4660; order Desulfatiglandales; family HGW-15; genus JAIPEI01. The sequence continues at coordinate 3,197 of CAYPSZ010000346.1, read as the reverse complement.
AGCCATGGATATTCTTTTCAAGTACGACTATCCCGGTAACATCCGGGAACTGGAAACGATCATTCAGCGGGCCGTCGTACTTGCCCGGGACAGTATCATATCAAAGCGGGATCTTTCTTTCAGGGATGGCCTGTCCCATACTCTCGGCCACATGGCAAGCCCTTTAATGAGCTCCATGAAGACCTTGGAGTGCCAATTAATAGAGCAGGCCTTGGGAAAAGCTGAAGGAAATCAGACGAGGGCTGCCGACATCCTGGGCATTACGGAGCGGAAGCTGAGGTACAAGATGAAAAAGTATGGTCTAAAAAACGAGTTTAAGTTCTCCTGAGTTATCTCCCGAATTTGCCAGATGTTATGGCATGATTTTCATATGTTAATGCGAATAAATGAAGTTCCAAAACACTAATCCGTGGACTAGCCCAGAATCTATCAACCTTGTTGTGAAGTCTGATAATTATGAAACGTGATCTTATGGAAATTTTTCAGGTCCTTTGGTGGGGTTTTTGGATATTGGGTGCCTTGTTGATACTCTCCGATTACTGGTTTATCACCGCTCCAATTGTATTGATTCTTGGCTACGCTTTCGTTAGAGGCAAAACGGAGGAAGCCAAACAAAAAAGGGAACATGAGAGGAGACCGTGTCTACATGGGGTGCCGGGCGGCAAAACAATGCAAAATTGTGCTTCGTGCTTAGCTGAGGAAAAGAGTCAATTAGCTGAGAAGGCCCGTCGTGATGAGTTAAAAGCCTTTTCATTCCAAATGCGGCAGGAGGAGATCAATAGGCTGAGCAAAAGGCAACCACCTCAAGCCCTCCTCGCATTCAAAGACTTAAATGGTGAAATCAGTTTTTTTCTGAATAATAAGGGCCATGTCCGAATGAAAACAAGTAAATAAACGACGACCTGCTCAAGCACTCATCATTTCAAAAGAAATGTATGACCACAGGGGGAAGGATTAAGGGAATATCTCTTGACAGGCAAAAACAGGCCCATTATACTTCGAGCCGTCAAAAAAATAATATTTATCAACCAATTAAATAAGTATCAATCCATGAATGATCTCTTCGACAAAAACAAGATCTGGGCGTTTGACGATCTCACTCATGAGAAGCAAAAGGAAGCCGAGTACGAAGGATTTGAACCTGGACGTCGTTACCCGGTAGATATAGACCCATACAACACCCCCGTCGCTGAATGTCCTTTTTGTCACAGATCTGCCATAGACATTGAGGATTGGTTGATCGTCTGTCCGCACTTTGTTCTCTTTTCATCCTGCTATAACGGCATCGAGTATGTGCGTGAGGATTTTGCTAACGCGCTTTGGAAGGCGGCTGATCTACAAAAACTTAAAAAACTTGGTATCGATCAGGATCTAATTGATGATTTGATTGAGAAGAATAGTGTGCCGCACCCAGAGGATCTTGAAGCACTTGGAATCATCCAGTCAGACTCATTCGACTTTGGAATCGACAACCACGTCACCTATGGGTTCGCATCGGACGAGTTTTTTGCAAAGGCGAACATTCCTCACCAGATACCCTAAAATCACCTTCGCCGACAAAGTCCTTGCCATGCTGGGGAAGAGGCGGGCCGTCTACATTCCTGACGTTTACAGAAACCATGGGATATACGCCTATGCGAAGGCCGTGAAGGAACCCTTCATGAGAGCCCTGATGAGAAAGGAAGGGAAAAGCCTCCCAAAGGATGGGTCTATCTCGATGAGGTGATGGCAATGATGCCGGAAATCACGGATGAGGAACTGGAGAGGGGCTAATCTTCCCTCTCCCTTTGTAACGTGTCATCATATTCCCTGGTGTAGCATTCGTAATCCTGCATGATTTCATCGAATAGCCCCTGATCTTCACGATACCCGCATTCCTGTTCCATAACCACACCATCATTCTTCTCCATTTCCATCATTTCTCTTCCAGCTCCTTCAGCTGCTCTTCCTGTTCCCGCCGCCATTCCTCTTCGTCAGCATCGATGCACACCGCAAGAGAATCTCGCACATAGTCGGAAAAACCCATGGTGAATCCTGTGGCCCGTTCATAGTCGATGAGGAACCCACGAAGCCTCGCCAACAAATCAACGGGGAGCATCACCGCCACCGCTTCCAGTTCCTTTTTCTGTTTCAATTCCAGGACCGTCTTTTCCAGGAGCCTCACCTCGTTTATGAGCTGATGAATCCGTTTGTCCTGGTCCTGTGTGGGCTTTGACTGTGGTGTTGGTTTTGCCTGCGGTGTTGGTTTCACGGGAGCCTTATTCTCCGGTTTCTGTGGCGCCGGTTTAGCCGTTGCTCCCCCTGCCGGTTTCTGTGTTTGAGTTTTATTTCCTGATCCTGTCATTTTTTTCCTCCCAGAGCTGGACCTTTCCGTCCTGGCTGTAAATTTTCCTTAGTCTCATATCGATTCCTTCACGAATGAGCTCTGACATGGGAACTCCCAGCTCTTTCGATACGTCCTTCAATTTGCTGTGTGCAGGTGCTTCGATGAGAAAGGTGAAGGTGGTCCAATAGCGTTTATCTTTCATGGTTCTGTCCTCCTTCTGGCGTGGTGTCGTCAATGGTGAGATGTTTCTCCAGTGCTTCACGAATATAGTCGGAGATGCTGATTTCCCTCGTGGTGGTGATGGTCCTGATCATGTCGAAGACCTTCTCCGGGAGCACCACCGATACCGGGCGGGTATAGCGTTTCTTTTTCATGCTGGTTCCTCCTCTAGGAATTTGATTTTAATATTTACCGAATCATATATTTGTTCTGGTTAATGATGGAGATCGGTTCAGAATAAATGGGGAAGCAGGAGCGGGAAACCGACTGGGCGGGGAGGGGAATGTTTCCCGGGGGGAGGGTTTTCTGAAAGAGAGGTTTTTTCCGCTGATTTAATGGGTTATCATAGTATTTTGGTGAAGAGTTGATCCGGTATCGAATGCGGGGATGGAGAAAGAGGGGGAGGATCGTAAGCGTTTCCGATGCTCAAGACGGCAGGGAAGTCATGGGAATGGCTTCTTCCTGAGAGAGATTTTCATTATCAGCTGTCACATGCCACTTTCAATGAAGACAAAGCTGCACCATGGCCATTCGGGCAAAGCCATTGAATGCGGTTTGAAATGTTCAGGCGAGGTCTCGTCCTCCAATACTCTAAAAACACCTTGCAATTCCTTTTCTCTTTTGCAATAGACTCTACCTGAATCTGCAAAAA
>CAYPSZ010000345.1:0-3546 GCA_964413125.1 uncultured Desulfobacterales bacterium | reverse complement strand
GCCTCCGGGACTCCTTCAGGTCCTTCCGGATGCCGGCGATCTCAGCATCTTTTGCCTTTAAGGCCTCTTCCATGAAGGTTTTACTCTTGACCGAGGCCTCGATGTCGGCCCGGAGTGATGAGATCTCTTGTCTGGATGCCTCTAACTCATCAATAGAGGCTGGGTGTTTTTCCTGAATAGTTTGATTCAATGTTTCCAGCTTTCTATTCCTTTCTGCTATATTGTTACGTTCTGAATCCAAAGCATCTATTTTGTCTTCTAAAGCTGATATAGTTTGAATTTTATCCGCAATATCTGACTTTAAAGTGTCTATCTTTATATTATAGGATTCATTTTGAAAACTTTTTTGACTCAAGCATTCTTGGAGTTCACCCTGAACGTGTTCTAATTCACTCACTTTAGCATTCAAGCTTTGTTCAAGGACTTCTTTTCTCTCAGCCAGGGTTGACATCTCGGCCCGTAGTGATGACATTTCTTGTCTGGATGCCTCTAACTCATCAATAGAGGCTTGGGGATTTTCCTGAATACTTTGATTCAATGTTTCCAGGTTTCTGTTTCTTTCTGCTATATTGTTAAGTTCTGAATCCAAAGAATTTATTTTGTCTTCTAAATCCGATATGGTTTCATTCCTTTCGGCAATATCTGAGTTTAAAGCGCCTATTTTTATATTATAGGACTCATTTTGAGAACGGTTTTGACTCAAGCAGTCTTGCAGTTCACCATGCAGCTTTATCAACTCACTAACTTTAGCCTGTAAGTCTTTTTCAAGAAGCTCTTTGCTCTCAGACAGGGCCGACATGTCGGATTTAAGCGATAATATCTCTTTTCTACTTGACTCAAGGTTATCTGAGCAAGTCTCATATTTTGATTGAATTATATTTTTGGTTTTTTCCAATTCACTGATCAGATCTCGTTTTTCAGCGATATGTGATTGAAGATCATTGATTTCTTTCTGGTATAATGCTGCTTTCGCCAATTGCCTTTTCATATTATCTTGGATTTGGGTTTCTCTTTTCTCGTTCGCTTCCTTCAGGTCTTTCAGTGAGTTCGAAAGCTCACGGTTCTTCCTCTCCAGGCTTGAGACCTCTTCCTGGAGCAGGGCCTTTTGGCGTGATACCGTGGAGGCTTCCTCTTCAACTGCACGTGCTGTCTTTTCAATGGATGCTTTTTGACGATACAGTACGGTTGAAGTGACTGCGGTCGCTGCGAGAAAAATTCCCAGAATTACAACAACTAAATTCTTCATGTCCATTTCCTTTCAAAGCTTACATGCAGGTCGATCTTGAAAAGCAATGGTTGTGCGTCAATCCGATATTGACATTAAGCAGGGGACTATACTCTAAATGGCTCAAAGGTTAAAGAACTTTAGCGAGGATCAATATCCTTGGACCTTTCGCCATGGAAGGGGAGGTCGGAACCCGCGCGGAGAGCACGGCGGATCAACGCCTAAGTTTTCTTGCAATCCACGGGTGGGAATGCTATCTTTCCTTGCCGGCCGAGAGGGGCGGTTTTCCCTTTGACGGCCGGTTGGTGGTTTTCTTGTATTTAAGCCATGTGTCGTCGATCAAAAATAACTGATTCGGGAGAGATTCGATGCTCGAAGGGACTCTGACCATCCTTGGAATCGGGGTGATTTGCGGTGGTGTCCTTGCGATCGCCTCAAAAGTTTTTTACGTCTATGTGGACCCTCTTATCGAGGAGGTGGAAAGCTGTTTCGCCGGAGCCAACTGCGGCGGTTGCGGATACACCGGTTGCTGGGCAGCGGCATCCGCGGTTGTGGCCGGCAAGGCGCCTCCTACCGTTTGCATCGCAGGAGGTTCGGAGTGTGCCCAGAAGGTGGCTTCGGTACTGGGTGTGGAAGTGGGAACGGCTGAGTTTCCCCTCTCCGAAAACGGTTGCGACGGTGGTGTGAGAGCCGCGGACAAATACTGGTACAGCGGAGTTATGAGCTGCAGGGCCCAGTGCCTGCTATACGGTGGGAGCAAGGTGTGCGAGGTGGGGTGCCTGGGCCTGGGGGATTGTGTTAGGGCCTGCCTTTTCGATGCCCTGTTTATCGGTGAGGACGGCTACGCAGTGGTTGATGAAAACAAATGCGTGGGCTGTGGCGCCTGTGAATCCGTCTGCCCCAGGGGGATAATACGAGTGCGGACCCAGTCACAAAGAATCCTTCACTTCAATTCGTTAGACGATCCTCTTGCCCCCTGCCGTCAGGTGTGTCCGGCCGAGATCGATATCCCGGGTTACATCGGGAGAATCAGGAACGGGGATTATACCAAGGCGGTGAATATCATTCGAGAACGGAATCCCCTGCTTCTTGCCTGCGGCCGCGTCTGCCCCCATCCCTGTGAGGAGAGCTGCAGGCGCGGAATAGAAGACGACCCTGTTTCGATCAACCAGTTGAAACGTTTCGTGGCCGATTATGAGATGGTGCGGGGGGAGCGATACCCGGTTTCAACGGCTCCGGAAACAGGTAAACGCATTGCAGTGGTGGGCGGGGGGCCGGCCGGCCTTAGTTGCGCCTTTTTCCTGCGTAGACTGGGGCACGAGGTCACCATATTCGAGGCCATGCCCAAACTGGGGGGCATGCTGCGCTACGGAATTCCCGAATACCGGCTCCCCAAGGCCGTTCTGGACTGGGAGATACAGGGAATCCTGGACCTGGGAATCGAAGCACGCACCGGAGTCAAATTTGGAGAGGACATTGACCTTTCCTCTTTGGAGCGCGAAGGATATGATGCCGTGTTTCTGGGGATAGGCGCTTGGAAGGACGCCTTGCTGCGGGTGGAGGGGGAGAATATGGAAGGATGCTTTACGGGCATCGACTTTCTCTCCAGGCTGGCGAGTGGAGAGAAGCTTCCAGTAGGACGCGTGGCCGTGGTGATAGGCGGCGGAAACACCGCTATTGACTGCGTAAGGAACCTTATCCGATTGGGGGTGGAAACCGTCAATCTCGTCTACCGGCGCACCCGGGCCGAGATGCCTGCTAATGAGGTGGAGATCGAAGCGGCCGAAGCCGAGGGAGTGAAATTCACCTTCCTGGCCGCGCCGGTGAGTGTGAAGAGCGACGAAAAAGGGCGGGCGACACATCTTGAGTACCTGAAAATGGAACTGGGCGAGCCCGATGAAAGCGGCAGGCGCCGGCCTGTCCCCATCGAGGGTTCGGAGACCCTAATGGAGGCGGAAACCGTGATCACCGCCATCGGACAGTCACCGGACGTCTCGTTCCTGGAAGGGGCGCAGGGAGATCTGGCAAACCTTGATACCACTCGCTGGAGCACGTTTGAAGTTGATCCCCTAACTCTACAGTCAAACATTCCTCATGTCTTCGCGGGGGGTGACGCGGCTACCGGGCCGGCTCTGGTGGTGACCGCCATCGGCGGAGGCAGGAGGGCCGCCCGCTCCATCCATTATTATGTAATGGGTGAGGAATTGAAACCGGATCAGTTGGAACTGAATGGAAAAATGATCCCCGGAACGGTCTTCGACCAGGTGGAGGGAGTGATCCGGCGACCCAGGGCGCCCATGCCCGAACTGGAAGTGGAGGAG
>CAYPSZ010000344.1:0-5942 GCA_964413125.1 uncultured Desulfobacterales bacterium | reverse complement strand
CGGGCGTTGCCGTGATCAGGCCGGGATCTGCGGCGACAGCCACCCATTCCAATTCCCCGCTCCCGTCGCCTCCCGGATTGTTGGCCGAACTCGCGATACACACTGAACCCCAGGAGGGGAGGCCTACAAAACCGGCAGGCGCGCCCCCGGATTCCAGCAGGCCTATATGAAACCAGAAAAGGTTTTCTGTCAGGTCGCCTTCATAAACAACAGTCCATGTAACAGTTTGATCTTCCCCAGAACCCAGGGTCCCGGCCATCTTTTCTGCTGAAGGAGTGACGGAGGTGAAGATGTCCGGGTCCCCGGATTTGACTATCACCCCGAGGTCCGCCACGCCCGAAGGACCGATGTTCTTTATCGCAGCCTCTATGGTCAGGGTCTGGGGGGACTCGGCTGCCGAATATCGCCTCCAGGGGCTTGGATATGGCCGGTAAGTTTGCAATATACTTGGTTACCTTGAACACCTCTGCGCCTTTGTCCAGCGTCTGTCCATAGCCCGCACCTACGCCGGTGGCTGTGAAGATCTTACCGAGGAGTTCCATGTTTTCTTTCAGATTGTCCTGTAACTCGGTGGCTCCCTGCAGGTAGACCGTGTCAAGGTTGGTGTCGGCGACCAAGTTGAGCAGTTCCCTCATCAGGCCCTGCACCTTCCGCAAGTCCCTTTCCAGCGCGGCCTCATCGGCCCTGCTCCAGCCCTTGAGCCGCGGCTCGATTAGATTCGTGATTGTGGGTGATGTGATCCACTTGCTCACATCTGCATCCAGCACCCCGTAGACCTTGTTAATCGCGAATGTCACCAACTTCATCTTCAGCTGGAAGATCGCTTTTTCCTGCTCCAGCGAAACGATCAACCGAGCTCTGTCCGCCTCCGAGGAGGAGGAGGGCGATGGACCCAGTTGCCTCGGCGTATATGCCTTCCTTAAACCTCATCCTTGAATTCAAACCTCGACAGTGAAGAACCCGGTTCGACCACAATATCTTGAGGTCAGATTTTCCTTGACGCCCAAGATCGTTTCATCCATGCTCTGCGAACAAGAGAGCAAATCTTAGTCACCTCACCTCGCTTTTCAACGAGGTGCCCTGATCGGTAGATAGAAAAACCTGATGTACATTTCCTGCACCTGCGCAATCGTCGCAAATCGAGATTGATTGGTTCACAGGAAACGTCTGAAAGCGATACACTTCGTCACCCCGACCTTAGATTTGATCAGGGGCCTGAATGACGGCAAAAACCACCATTTACGAGGGTATCAAAATTCATCCTCTCTGGGAGGGCGTTCCATGTCCGTTTGTTTGGATTAACAATTTGGCTTCGGGGGGCCTATCTCTGATTCTCCCATCGGATAAACATCGTCTGAGATGTTTTAAAAACCCCCATCGGCATCTTCCCACATGCTCCCGCTGAAGAAAGAATGCGCCCTGCTCTGTCGCTCCTAGTCGCTGCAGTGACCATCAATGTGCTTTTTTGTTGGCAGTGTTGATAGAAAAACATTGAAACTTCCATGGTAGCTATGTCCGACGGATCTATCCGTAAATAACCGGAGACCGAGTTAAGGAGCCAAGAATGTCTGGAAAAGTCAAGAACCTTGTTGTGATTTTTGTGTTGGCGGCTTTTTTGTGGCAAACTGTTATCCTGGCAAATCCTTCTCTTGCTGAAAACCTGGTCTGGGACTTGGATGAACGGCCCAAGACGGAGGAAGAACTGCACGCGCGGCTACCCTGGTATCTGAAAGACTACAAGGTTGACGATCAGGCAACCGCCTGGGAGGCGGTCACAACCGTGGAAGGGGGAAGCGAGGCCTATGAAGGCCGTGCGGCATTCACATTTCCGCTCTTGGATGGCGCCCGGGTGGAAATAACCATGACCGTTGAGTTGAGAGTGCCATATGAACCCACGACCGAGGATCTGACCATGTTTGACGAAAGCGGTCTGCCTGTTTACGGATTTGTCTTCGAAACCTCCGAGCAGGACGGTCGGCAGGTCACACACGCCGTTGGATACATTCCGGAAGAACTGCTGGAACAGACCAAGATATCATCCTTGATGGAGGCAAGCAGGCTGCCGGCAACTTCACCCGCTGCTGTGGGGCGGTATGTCAAGATTGCAAAGGAAGTCGTGAGTGCCGCGGGTATGGGTAAGGGGATCCTGGACACTAGGGACCGGCACCTGCGGCTGCGGCGAATGATGGACCTGGCACAGGATATTGTGGATGACACAGAGCGGGCTCGAATCATCGAGACCTTGCGTGACTCCGATCATATGTCTTTTGCTGTGGAGCTTTACAAAGGTGGGGTTGGGATCGGTTCCACGGTCCTTGCCCCCCAGACTTTGGGACTCAGCCTGGCGGTAGGCGGAGGCGCCTACCTGTGTGGCATGGCGGCGGACTGGGCCATAGACCGAAGGATTGAAGAGATACGGAACCAGATGATTGACTTGGATGTCGATGTTAATCGCCCGGAGGGCGTTGTGGACATATCCGGGTTGCAATCCCTGCTTTACGAGATAGAGCAGCTGGACGATCGCGATTACACCTCGGAAAGCTGGTCACGGTTGGCGGGCGCGATTGCCCAAGCCCGGCTGGTGCTTGAGAACCCGGAAAGCCAGAACCAGGTAAACGCTTCCATACAATGGCTTACATCTGCCCGCACTTTCCTGTTTAACAATCTTTCAGGTTTTAAAGCGGCGCCGGCTGCTGAGGGAGTGAAGGAAAGGGGGGCATCCTTCGACCTGAAGATCACCGACGCCCGGAATGAGTCAGGATGGTACCATGTGGGCCGTGAGTTCGTCGAGGTGGTCAGCAACCTGGAACAGGACAAACTTTTTGACGGTGAGGCAGCCTTTACAGGCGGCAATGCCACCGTGCCCGTCGTCCTTTACACAGACGGCGAACACACCCTGACGGTTAGCGTGGCCGGCGTGTCAAGGCCCCGGACCCTGCAGGTGACCGTGGTGGTTTCTTCCGGGGCCTGGGTCGGTATTATAACAAACGATGAAAACCATGATTTTCGTCCCCGCACGGACGGTGTATGCGATACATGGGTCAAGGTTTCAAGCGCTGATGTTGATTTAATAGAGGCGGCCTTAATGTACCGGGATGAATCCGGTATAAGGCAGATTGCCGACATAAAGGTATCCGCCCGGCTGGCTTCGCCGCTGGAGACTATCAGGTTGGAAATAGACAAGGGGTGGGTCTTCTGGCAATTCCTGAATCCTGCTTCAGAATACGAAAGCTGGATATATGATCCCGTCGCCGGCCAGGCCATCCTGCTTGTTACGGCCACCGATACCGAAGTTCCCGCATCCGACTTCCGGTTCGATAACGGCAGAGTGCTCTGGGTGGACAAAAGCTGGGGACTGATGTTTTTTGACGGTGTACAGATAATCAACCTGGCTGCCATAGACAGGTTCCATGACCATGTCTTAAACGGCGGCTGGGTGGTCTGGAGAGAGCGCCCCGAGAATGCGGAATACTGGAATTCCTCTCACATCAAGCTCTATGACGGAAACGATATTCTGAACCTAAGCGAAATAGGCGATGCAGCCGGCCATATCGGACACTTCCAGGCGGGGACCGACGGCGCTAGGGGGGTCTGGAAGGGCATGAAGTATCAAAATAGTTCGGTAGAGGACATATTCTGCTACGACGGTAGCTCCGTAAAGCGGCTCACCAATGACAACCCGGGGCCGGTGCGGCACCTCCGGTTCTGGATGGACCAGGCGGTATGGCAACGGGGGGCCTACGAACTCTACCTGTGGGACGGGCAGGAAAAGGTGCTTGTCACCGGCAGCCTTCCCGCGGAAAACGAATGGAGCATGCGCCGCCACTGGGACTTCCGCGAGGGGAAAGTTGTGTGGCATGAGCACTTTGATTTCCAGCGTGATGGAATCGTTGCCTGGTGGGATGGCCCGTCCGGGCCGATCTCCGTTTATGACACGACTGCCGACATGTTCCGGCAACTCCCCTGGAAAGGCGGTCCGGAAGATGAGGATTGGGATATAAGGAACCTTCAATTTGACGGTCATGGAGTGTGCTGGGTGGTAACCGTATTCATCGGTGATCCGAGCTATACATACCGGCATGTTTTAAAGCTTCACGACTGGAAATCCGATCAAACCCTGATACTCGATGACTATGATGATCCTGCCGGTCATTTTTTTCTGTCTTTTTATCAGAGAGGTAACGTTGTATGGTCGAGGCGGGAAGTCAGCGCCGACGCCCGCTGGTGGTTCTGGAAGGTACCGGCTGCAGGCGGTGACAGACGCTGGGAGACTGGAACGTTTGGAATCGACGGGGATTCATACCATGACACGGAGATATTTCGCTATTCGCCTGATACCGGGACCCTGCGGTTGACCAGAAATACTTTCGAACCCGATGATGCACGATTGGAAGGTTTTAGCCACGGCAGGGTTATCTGGTCCGGATTGAGGCTGCCTTCCAGAGGCGAATTACCCGTTGAAGGAACGGGTACAAAAACCGGTTCAACATGGGGTGAGCGTGATTCGTGGAGGGAAATTTACGCCAGAGAAATGGCGGTATCAAGTGAGGATTTTTTGAAATCCGCAATAAGAGGGCTTCAAGTTCTGACAGGGGAAAACATTGATCTCAACCTTGGGGAACATGACTTCAATACCAGCGGAAGAATCGATCTTGATGATCTTATCCATGCGCTTCAAAGGGCTTCGGGTTTAAAATAACCGGCTGGCAATGGAGCGCAGCGGAATTGCCGGCCCGAGTTAATGCGGTTGGAAGAGCCAGTCCGTTTCCTGGCATAGCAATCCTCGAATTCAACAAGCAGCGATCTCTAATATAAACGCTTTACAGATGTCTTGTCGTGGCATTTAGTCTCAGCCCAAGCGCCTTCACAACTTTCAGTACAGTAGCGAATTCAGGGTTGCCTTCCGGCGACAACGCTTTATAGAGGCTTTCACGGCCAAGCCCCGTTTCCCTCGCGATATCCGCCATTCCCTTGGCACGTGCAATGTCACCCAAGACCGTCGCCACCAAGGCAGGGTCCCCGTCCTCCAGCGCGGCTTCCAGATAAGCAGCCATGTCCTCTTTGGTTTCCAAGTGTTCTGCTGCGTCCCAGGGACGAGTTTTTGTTTTTTTAGCCATAATAATTCCTTAAAGTCCTCGCGCCAGTTCCAGCGCCGTCCTGATATCTCGTTTCTGTGTCTGTTTATCCCCGCCTGCGAGCAGGATCACAAGCGTTCCGCCACGTTGAACGAAATACACCCTGTAGCCAGGTCCATAATCGATACGCAACTCCGAAACGCCTTCTCCGACTGGTTTCACATCGCCGGGGTTGCCCAGCGATAAACGGCGTATGCGCGTGTTGATGCCAGCTCATGCTCGGCGATCTCGTAAGCTATTGTTTCCATGGTGTATCTCCCGAATTCTTCCAAGCATGGCTAGAGGTTAAACATCGCCTCCATTAGTTTCCCTCAGTTCAAACGTTTGCCGTCCGATCCCTGACCTCATCATGCGAAATGGTCTGTTCTGCATCGGCCTGCTGAATCCTCCTCTCAAACTTGGCCGGCAAAAGGCCCTAATTGCACTGTCAAGCACAGGCTGCTAATGGCATTTCAGCGGGGTATGGAATGGCTGGTATTCCGGAGCAATACCACATTGAAACCAAACCGGGAAGACGACCTCAACCTAGACCCGGGATTCCCCATCGATTAATCGGCATAGCCCGGAAAGTTCTTCTTGCACGGGCATAGGTATACCACGCCAAAACAAGACCCATTGCAATCCCTGTTCGCGTTGTTCGCAGTAATTCCTGACAACAGGGTTTTCGTTTCCTTGAATTCATCACCCAAACACCATGGGCTCAGAGCTTATCTATACGGTCTGTCTGTCCCACCATATGGGTCCACTGCCGAACTGCCACCCAACCTTTTACTCACCCGTGGGCGTAGAGCGTAGCGGAACACCGAT
>CAYPSZ010000343.1:0-3545 GCA_964413125.1 uncultured Desulfobacterales bacterium | reverse complement strand
CATCAGGCCCTCCCGCTATTAACGGCAAGACTTTTTTCCCACTTGACAGAGCTTTACGACCCAAAGGCCTTCTTCACTCACGCGGCGTTGCTGCGTCAGGGTTTCCCCCATTGCGCAAAATTCCTCACTGCTGCCTCCCGTAGGAGTCTGGCCCGTGTTTCAGTGCCAGTGTGGCTGATCATCCTCTCAGACCAGCTAACCATCGAAGCCTTGGTAGGCCATTACCCCACCAACAAGCTAATGGTACGCGAGCCCCTCCCTGAACGGCAACTTCCATGGATAGGTCACCTTTAATCCCAAAGACCACGGTCTTTGTGACAGTATCCGGTATTAGCACCGCTTTCGCGGAGTTATCCCGAATTCAGGGGCAGGTTACCCACGCGTTACTCACCCGTGCGCCACTTTACTCTCCCGCCCGAAGGCGGGATTTCTCGTTCGACTTGCATGTGTTATGCACGCCGCCAGCGTTCATTCTGAGCCAGGATCAAACTCTCCAGTTAAACTCTTGGATCCGATGGATCCTTTTTTTAAAACGGAGACCGGCTCACCACAGTCGCTATTTAGTTTTCAAAGAGCAAGGCCCTTAAAATCAGCCTGGTCTTTCTTGGTTGCCTTCGACCACTGAGGCCGGGTTCTGCAACCTTTGAATCTTCATTTATACTGTCGCGCCAAAGGGAAGTCAACACTTTTTTTTGACTTCAATGAAAAAATCGACTCTGCCCCCCGCGCGCAATCCTGCATGTACATATCCTGAGGCCAAGCCGCTTCTCAGTTGAACCGAAATCCGAATTTTAGAAACGGCGCCCTCTTCAGTCAGATAAGCGGAGAAGGATATCAATCCCGATCCCCGCCTTCATGTTCAACCTCACTTGACTTGTTCCCTAGTATATAGATGTTTTCGGGAATTTCAAGAGGAAAAAGCACTGGCTTGCCCCATTTTTTTTAAACCTGTTTTCGGTGCGCTCCCGGAATTTTGCCAGGCGCATGCAGAGGCGGAGTCCAAAAAAACGAGAACATAGACACTATTTAGCTCTGAAAAGACTACCGTACCAGTTCCGATACGGTCACCACTTGAAACTCTGTCTTTAGACGACCCGCTTGGCGCTTAAGGATCTTCAGGGTTTCCGGAAAAGGATGGCCGATTCCCACAGCCTCTCCATGCTGTTTAGCCAAACCCAACAGCCGCTCCAATTGGATGCTTATGGCGGCCGCCGATGGCTCACTGTCCAAGAAAACATTCCGGGATGTCGCGGGAACTCCCATCTCTCTTGCCGTAAAGTAAGCAACTGATTGAGCCGATGTCTTACTGTCCACGAAATAAAGGCCTTTCTTCCTAACCTCTTCCAGAAACGCCGCCACCTTGTCCTGCCTCTCAGTAAATGAGGAACCCATATGATTATTGACGCCTTTGGCATCCGGAACATCGTCAAGGTGCTGCAAAACAAGCGACCTGATCTCCTCCGGTCCCATTGAGTTGAGCAGAGCACCGGGTCCGGGGTCCAATTCCGGAAAACCCTCAGGCTCCATGGGGACATGAATCATAACTTCGAATCCGTTTCGCCCGGCCTCACCAGCAATGTCGCCGGTATACGGAGCCATGGGCAGTAGTGATAAAGTTAAGGGAATGCCCAGGGACATAAAGGCTCTGGCAATGTCTAAATCATAACCAAGATCGTCAATTATAATGGCTACTTTAGGCAGGTGTTTTGAAAAGTGACGAAAGGGCGGCGTTTCAGATAGCACAAGCCGGATCCTGTGCGTTATGCGATTTACTACGTACACACGGAAAGCGATTTCGCTGGAAGGCTCTGCATCCATCCAGCACTCCACCGGCGGGCCTAATGCCTCAATCTCGGAAAGAAGCTCACTAAGGACATACCGTCTCCCGGCATCATCCGGGAGCCGGACCGTAATCTCCGTGAAATCCCATATGTCGCCGTTATTGCTCCGATGCCCCACATCCGTAAAAAAAATGTCTTTTTCAACAATCCTGCGTTTGTAAAGGACTTCATACACGGCGTGGTCGATAAGCCCGATGTATTCCCGAATTCGGGAGGGCTCTATGTGGGCCTCTTCATATTCGAGCCGGGTGCGGGGAGGTCCTTCCTGCTCCGGCAAAAAAAGGGCCGCAAAGAAAGAAACCCCGCCCAGAAACAGAAAACAAACAATCCATAAGACTTTACTGTTTCCGGGCCTGCGTTTTCTCCCCTTTCGGCCCTTAGTCGTCTTCTTTTTCTTCGGCATGTCTGATTCCGTCGATCTCTCCATGGGGGAAAGCGCCCGGAATCTTACCGCCCCGCTTGAATCCGGGAGAAGACATTCCAACTCTGGAGCAACTGCAACGCATGTCTTACCTGGTTGTCCCGCTCCAAGAGCGCCTCAACCTGTTCATCCAGTTCCACGCCTTCGCCGGACGCATCTCCCTGAGCATCAACATCTCCCGTTTCATCGTTTTCCATATGTCCCTTCAAGTCCTCCTCCCTTATAAAACGCAGGTGCTGCCCCTCGGCTTCATTCTTAGGGGGCGAAAAAGCGAGTTCGATATCAGGGATGATTCCCTTCAATTGAATGGCCCGTCCTCCGGGCGTATAGTATCTGGCGGTTGTCAGTCGGAGCCCTGAGCCGTCCGAGAGCGGCAGGATGGTTTGAACAGATCCCTTTCCGAACGTCTTGGTGCCGAGGACAAGGGCTCTTTGATTGTCCTGCAGGGCTCCGGCTACAATCTCAGATGCGCTTGCACTGCCCTCATTGACCATTACGACTATTGGGTAGATACGGGAGGTGCCGGTCTTTCCGGCGAAAATCTCCATGTCCTGTTTGGGGTCCCTGCCTTTGGTGCTCACTATGAGTCCTTCGTCCAGAAACACGTCTGAGACCTTTATGGCCTGGTCCAGCAACCCGCCGGGGTTGTTTCTAAGGTCGAGAATGAGCCCCTCTAAAGGCTCTTCCTTCTCGAGCTCCTTCAACGCTGTTATCAAATCGGGCTCTGTCTTGCTCTGAAAGTTGGATATTCGAACATAGCCGATTTTGGGCGTCAGTTTATGATGCCGAACGCTGCGTAGCGGAATAACATCCCGGGTGACCTTGAAATCAAGCGGCTTGTCATGCCCTTCTCGGCTGATGGTCAGCTTGATCGGGGATCCCTTGGGACCACGTATCCTCTTGACGGCCTCCGGAAGGGTCATGCCTTTTGTGGATTCGTCATCAATCTTGATGATTCGATCGCCTGCCTTGATGCCCGCCTTGTAGGCGGGTGTGCCCTCAATAGGTGATACGACTGTAATAACGGTGTCGCGGGTGGTAATCTCGATACCCACGCCGGAAAAGCTGCCTTTTGTCTCAATCATTAAATCACTGTGTTCCTGCTTTGTCATGAAGGCGGAATGCGGATCCAGACGTTCCACCATTCCCTTAATGGCACTGTAGATCAATTCCTGGGATTCCTGTGGCTCTACGTAGTGTTCTTCTATCTGTCGGAGGACCTCCGCAAAAACCTCTATGTTCTTGTAAACCTCATCCGTCCCGGCTTTAACATATGAACCGCT
>CAYPSZ010000342.1:0-5956 GCA_964413125.1 uncultured Desulfobacterales bacterium | reverse complement strand
TTGAAGCGGCGATTAAACGCCCTCCAGCCCAAGGGCCAACGAGTCCGGCAGCTTCAGAAGAGGCTCCCACACATACGGTTCGGCGGGGCGACACGCTTTATAGCATTGCCAAGCTTTACGGCCTCAGCGTTGATGAAATCCGCCGGTTGAACGGTATTGAAAAGACCGATGTAATTCAGCCGGGGCAGGTGCTCATCGTTGGGACAGAGGAATGATAACCAATAAGCCGCTTGTTGACGGTTGATTATTGGAAGAATGAGAGAGTATACTTCTTGAACCCGTGTCTTATGTAACGGAGCACATGAGGGGGTTTATGTTTCTTTTCCGTCGGAGCATATTCTAAAGCCCCGGCGTTAATCCGGGAGGTAAATACATGCTTGATGACTTAAAAAAGGGCTTTTTTGCCGGCATAGGCGCCGTTCTGCTAACCAAAGACAAAATAGAGCAGTTCACCGATAGACTGACAAAGGAGACCAAGTTAAGCAGGGAGGAGGCGCAACGCCTTACAGACGAACTGGTCAAGAACGGTGAAGTACAATGGTCCGATCTTGAAAACCGCGTTCTGGAGACGGTCAGAAAAGGCGTCAACACACTGGACATCGGAAAAAAATCTGACCTGGAGGCCCTTAAAATGCGAGTGGAGAACCTCGAAAAGAGACTCAGTCTTATGGAAGAAACCAAGCCAATTGCCGGAGTGGAATAGTTGGATCTCCGAACCCTTGCCAAAGTTGGCCGTTTCCGCGACCTGGTCTCCGTGCTCCTTAGATACGGTTTCCACGACATGGTCGAACGGATGGACCTGCCCGGCATGGGTGTTGTCAGGCGCATCTACTCCAAGGATATCGATCTGACGGTCTACCAGCGAATCCGGCTAGCCTTGGAGGAACTGGGGCCCACCTTCGTAAAGTTCGGACAGATCATGAGCTTGAGGCCGGATCTCCTTCCCGCCCCAATGATCCTGGAACTTCAGAAACTCCAGGACCAGGTGTCCGCCCTGGATTTCACAAGCATTCGCCCTGTGATAGAAGAAGAGTTGGGAGTTCCTCTGGAGGACCGTTTCAGCCTGTTCGAGGAGACACCTCTGGCCTCGGCATCCCTGAGCCAGGTACACCGGGCCGTAAACAGGCACAGCGGGTTGGTTGTGGCCGTCAAGGTACAGCGGCCGGACATTCGAGATGTCATTGAAACGGATCTTGACATACTAAAAGCATTCGCTAGGCAGGTTCACGAACGAGTGGAAACACTCCGGATCTATGATCTACCGAATATCGTCCGAGTAACCCGAAGGCTTTTGCTGCGCGAACTGGATTTCACGCTGGAAGCCAGGAACATGAAAATAGCACGCTCGTTCCTGCAGGCTGACATGGGGGTCAACATACCCCATGTGCATATCGATGAATGTACGGACAAACTTCTCATAATGGAGCTCATTTCCGGTAAACGCCTGCGGGAGGTGAACCCTGAGGAACTTGAACACCCGGAGATAATCGCCGGCAATGGGCTGCGTTTCGCCATCAAGCAGATTCTCGAGGACGGTTTTTTTCACGCTGACCCACATCCCGGCAACCTTCTCCTCACCGAGGGGAACGTCCTGTGCCTTCTTGACTGGGGCATGATTGGGCGCCTCACCACCCGGGACAGGTACCAGCTTGTTGACCTGATCCAGGCCGTAGTAAGCAAGGACAGCCGCAGATTAAGCGACTGCCTTCTCGAGCTGGCAAGCAGTCATGAAGGCGTTGATCGTTCCAATCTGGAACGGGACCTTTTGGACATACTGGACAACTTCTACTCGGTCCCTCTTAAGCAGCTCCATCTGGGACATATACTGCTGAGCATCGCTTCACTCCTTCGCACACACAGCCTTCGACTGCCTTCAGATTTCATTATCATGATAAAGGCCCTGGTCACGGCTGAAGGAACCGCTAGGGGGATCTACCCGGAACTGGACGTTGTTGCCGAGGCCGAAAGCCACGTGCGGCGGTTGGCTGCTCGGCGTTACAGCTTCACGACGGCCTGGCGGGAACTGCAGCTCGCTTTGACCCGATTCAAGACCCTTGGGAATGATTTCCCGCTTCGGATCACCCGAATCCTGGACAAACTGGATCGGGGAGATATTCATATCCGCTTTGAACATGAAAACCTGGGCCCACTGAGAAGGAGTCTGGACAACAGCTCGAACCGTCTGACTCTGGGCATCATCATAGGTGCCATGATTATCGGTTCCTCCATGATAATCACCACAGGGGTAGGCCCTTTTTTGTTCGGCTTTCCTCTATTGGGAGTAATGGGATATTCGGTTTCCGGAATCCTCGGGCTCTGGCTGGTTTTCAACATCCTGAGGAGCCGCAAGTATTGAATCCGCCATGACCGGCCCCGGTGAACAAAGAGTGCCGGCGGAGGACCCGAATCCAGGAGGATAGGGATGATCATTCGATGTCACGGGGCTCGAGGCTCCATACCTGTCTCAGGCAAAGGCTACCTTAAGTATGGAGGAGACACTACATGCATTGAGATTAGGAGTAAAAACGATACTATAATTGCAGTGGATGCAGGTTCCGGCATCCGCCGGCTGGGAAACCATCTTCTTCTGGAAGGGCTTTTCCAATACAATGTTCTCTTCACCCATTCCCACTGGGACCATATCCTGGGATTTCCTTTTTTCAAACCCATCTACAGCGAACAGTGCACTATCGAGCTCATGGGCTGCGCTACCACACAGGGAGACATACAAAAGCTCCTTTCCAAAGCCATGAGCGCCCCCTATTTCCCGTACCCGTTCGAGAAGCTTAAGGCTGCAATCCATTATGCCAATGACTGCAGGGAGACTTTTTGTATAGACTCCATAGAAATCAGGCCTATTCCCCTCAGCCATCCAAATGCGGGTATGGGTTTCCGGTTTTCCGAAGACGGCCGCAGCTTCGTATTCCTCACCGACAACGAACTGGGGCATCGTCACCGGGGTGGCGGAACCTTTGAGGACTATGCCGTGTTCTCTCAGGGCGCCGATCTCCTCATCCATGACGCGGAGTTCACGCCGGAAGAATACGCCGTCAAAAAGACCTGGGGGCACTCATCCTGTGTTGACGCGGTTGAGCTCGCCCTGGCCGCCGGAGTCCGGCAACTGGGACTTTTTCATCACAACCAGGACCGCGAGGACAAAGAGCAGGACTCCATCGTAGAGAGGTGCCGTGAAATTATTCGCAGGCGAGGTTCGGACTTGGAGTGCACCGCGGTACGCCAGGAAGAGGAATTCAACCTTTGACAGTAAGGAGGCGGGACATGACCGGGAAATACTGGACGACCGACGAGGTCATCGAAATATTTAGGACGGAAACCCGGTTCCTGAACGAACTGGAAGAAGAGGAGATCGTATGCCCGGACAGCCTGGAAGACCCATGCGAAAAGCGCTTCTCAGAGGCCGACCTTGATCGGCTGAGGCTTGCCAAACTGCTGGTGGAAGACATGGATGTAAACCTGGCCGGGGTGGAGATCATCCTTCGCATGAGGCAGCACATGTTTGACATGCGGGCCCAGTTCGATCACATACTCGAAGACCTAGCCGCCAATGTGCGGCAACTGCTCGGGGAGCGTAATCAGCGCCGTTAAGGCCGTCCCGGTTACAGCCTGAGATTCTTCCTAACGTCCTCCTGGTACTCACCCTCAATTCTCCCTGCAGCCTCCAGGGCCCCTGCATCATCGGTACGGGGCACTTTTACACTTAGCTTGACCAGTAGATCTCCCCAGGCCTTGATCTTGGCATTATAGGCCCCTTTTCCTTTGAGCCGAAGGGTCTGACCGCTCTGGCTCTTCGGCGGCACCTTTACGGTGACCGACCCGTCAGGAGTGGGGATGGTAATGTTTGCACCGGCCATGGCCTCCTGAACGGTTAAAGGAAGCTCCATGTGGAGGTCGTCTCCCTCCCGCCGCAGGAGCGGATGCGGCTTTACGTGGATAACCAGGTAGAGGTCTCCTGGACGCGCGCCTGCCGATCCCGGTTCCCCCTTGCCGGCCACGCGCACTCGTGACCCTTCGCGAACCCCCTTTGGTATCCTGACCCTGATCCGCTCGGTGCCCCGCACTTGACCGGTTCCACCGCATTGTGAGCACCGGGTACCGACCCGACCATGTCCTCCGCACTGAGGACAACCCCGTGTAAACTGCATGGGCCCTTCAGCGACATTGAGCCTGCCCGATCCACCGCATGCCGGGCAAGGTTTCATGGTGGAGCCGGGCTCCTGCCCCTCTCCACCGCACTTGGTGCAGCTTATGGGCTTATCCATGGACAGTTCGGTTTCAAAACCCCTGAGCGCGCTGAGAAGGTCGATGGTCATATCATGCTCCAGGTCCCTGCCGCGGGAAGACTGGGTCCCCCTAAACCCTCCTCCAGCCCCGGGTCCCGCCCCGAAGTTAAAGATGTCGCCGAAGATGTCTTCATAGCTGGTATACTGACCGAATCCCCCTCCTCCCGTACCTGCTCCTCCTGCCCAGGCCCGGCCGCTGTTTTGGCCGAAACCCTGACCCGCTGAACGCCATTCCCTGTATTCCCTGGCCTGTTCCGCATTGAAACCCGACTGGAGGCCCTCTTCTCCGAACTCATCGTACAGCTTGCGCTTTTCCTCGTTACCCAAGGCCTCGTATGCACGGGATACATCCTTGAACTTCTGTTCAGCATCCTGGTTGCCCGGATTGAGGTCTGGATGCCATTTCCGGGCAAGTTTACGATAGGCTTTCTTGATTTCTTCCTGAGACGCGTCCTTGGAAACACCAAGGATCTTGTAAAAGTCTTCTGCCATGGGACCTTCCCATTATGAGCCGAACAGAAATTTCGGCCGATGCTTAGAGTCACCAAACAATTCCACTGATGCGAGCGCTCAGCTCAATCATAGAAATCTTTTATAAAACTGATCAAGACAAACTCTACAAAAGCACTCTCATGTTGTCAAATATCAAATCCTTGCCACCTTCAGTGCAAGGAAGGCATTTTTCTCAATCAACACCTAATATAATTACTTTTCGGCCCTTGCCAAGATAACGGCCCCGAATCTTCTCCTTGTTCCGTCGATTCCGGCCGGCATACTTCATGATTGGGCACCGCGGCGAAATCCCTTGTCATGACGACCTTAATCCTGTAGATACACCAAAATGCATATCATTACGAGGAGGACACGATGAAGGCGCTGGTGACATATTACTCTGAGACCGGAAACACAAAAAAGGTTGCAGAAGCGATTTACGACGGGATCAAGGAGGCGACAAAGGACATTATACCCTTTGCGGACGTGAACTCCGTGGATGAATACGATGTGGTTTTTTGCGGTTTTCCCGTGCACGCCCACAGCGTGCCTGCAAAAGTTGCAGCCTTCATCAACAAGATGCCGGAAGGGACGAAGGTCGCGTTTTTTGCGACTCACGGATCACTACGGGGAGGCGAACTGGCCATCTCGGCCTTTTACGAGGCCATTAAACTGGCCTCCCGTCTTAACACGCTGGGCACCTTTGGTTGCCGGGGTAAGGTGAAAGGGTCCATAATTGAATCACTGATGACAAAAATGGAACATAAACCCTGGGCCCTGGAGGCCCAGAGTGCAGCGACGCATCCTGATCAGGGAGACCTTGAGGACGCCCGGGATTTCGCAGACGCCATGATCACCAAAGTACGAGGCATGTAGCCTGAAAAGACCCTGACCCAACTCCTCCGGCGTCATAATTCCGACATCGCGGTTTTCCCCATGGACCGTCTCACCGGCCCATTCATATGGGTCCTTGTGCAAGGTAACATGATGCAGAACCACCAGCCCTGCGGATAACACCGATGGTACCCCCCCATAAGGAACTGATAATCCTGTTTGGCGACATCGCCCAGAGCACTCGACTCTACGATGTTCTAGGCGATGAGACTGCACAAAAACTTATCGGTCTATGCCTCACCAGGCTGTCGGAATCGGCCATACGGAAT
>CAYPSZ010000341.1:0-2693 GCA_964413125.1 uncultured Desulfobacterales bacterium | reverse complement strand
TGAGTGCTCAGTATAATAAAAAGCCCTGCGAGCAAAAGTCAACAGAAAAATTGCCGAGTCACAAAAAAACAAGAAATTGGGACGCCGGGCGGTCAATATGGTGATGATTTTGATTCCGTTTCTGGATGGAAACTGGTTATAAGGCTTTCTGCAACATGCGCCGGCAATTGATCACCAACTGTTCGTATAGCGCGCTGGCGTCGTACAAATTGAAGGTTTTGAGGCGGGCTATGCCGTCCACCATGGCAAAAACGATGAAGGCGGTCTTGCCGGCCGGCAGATCGGCGATGGAGCCGTCTCCCTGGCCGCGGAGGATGGCTTTTTGAAAGGTGTCCAGGATGAAATTATAAATGCGGGAAAACTCCTTGCGGAATACCGGGTTGGCCGACGCCATTTCATAGGCGTCGTAGCGGTGCATGATCAAGAACAGATCTTCCCTGGTACCCACCAGATAGAGGTAGTAAAAGATGCTGTCTTCAATCATGTCCAGCCCGCTTTCAAAGGTCTTTTCTGCGAAGAAGGCCTCAAACTCCCCGATCAGGGTCTGCCGCAGCGTTTCAAGAATGGCCAGAAACAGTTCTTCCTTGGTCTTGAAGTGGTAAAAGATCGTGCCCTCGGCGACCCCTGTGGTTTTGGCCAGTTCCGCTATGGTGGTGTTGCGATATCCCTTTTCGGAAAAAAGGCGGGTGGCATTGTACAATATGTCCTGTTTTTTCGACATCGACCGATCCTGTGTGTCTCGGATATCATTATAAGGGCTACTGCTGAGAGATGTCGAGTTTTCTCTCGAGTCCATGGACGAGAGAACAGAGCACTGGTACCACCACCAGGGTGAGCAGGGTGGAAACGGCCAGCCCGAAGATGACCGCCACTGCCATGGGCCCCCACCACTGGCTGGATTCGCCTCCAATGTCCCAGGCCAGTTTCCTGAAGTCAAAGCTGACACCGGTAGCCATGGGAAGGAGGCCCAGAATAGTGGTAATGGCTGTCAGCATGACGGGACGGAGGCGCACGAGCCCGGCCTGGACCAGTGCATCGTAGCTGGAGAGGCCCGTTTTCATAAGTCTGTGGTAGTAGTCGATCAGGACTATGGCGTTGTTGACTACTACGCCCGCCAAGCTGATCACCCCGATCCCGGTCATGATGATCCCGAACGCGGTCCCCGTAACAAGTAGACCTGTGAACACCCCTATCAGGGAAAGCACCACGGAGGTCAGAATGACAAGCGGCGTCAAAAAAGAATTGAACTGGGTCAGGAGGATAAGCAGTATGATAAAAATCGTGGCCACAAAGGCCTTGCTAAGGAAGTCCTGGGCCTTGGCCTGCTCCTCCTGCTCTCCTGTGAAACGATATTCGTAGCCCCGGGGCCACACTATCTCTGTCTTCAGGATATGCTCCATTTCCCGGATAATGTCGTTGGCCAGCCTGCCGGACGTGTCCCCTGAGACGGTTACCACCCGCTTCTGGTTCAGGCGCATGATGGCTCCCAGCCCGCTCTCCAGGGATACCTCGGCCAAGCTGGTCAGGGGTATGGGTTCACCACGGGGCCCTGAGACCGTGATCCGCTTGAGGCCCTCAATGGACCGGCGGTCCCTTTCAGGGAGCCTGGCGATGATGTCGTATTCGCTTTTGCCTTCCCGGTAAACCCCGACCTTGGCACCGTTTATGCCCGACTTTATGGTGTAGGCGATGGTGTATGTATCGAGGCCCATGATGGCCGCCTTTTCCTTGTCCACCCTGACCTGTATTTCGGGCTTGCCTCTGACGAAGTTGTCCTTGAGGTCCACCAGGCCGGGGATATCCTTTACCGCCTTTCTCACCAAGCCTGCCAGGTCTCCCAGCACCAGAATGTCTTCACCGTAGATCTCCAGGTTCACGGGCGGGCCCGTGGGCGGGCCTTCCTCTTCTTTTTCGACCTGTATGTCCGCCCCGTGGATTGCGGAGAGAATCCTATCCCTTACCTCCTTGATGATCTCCGAGGAAGGTCGGGACCGATCGTGAAAGTCCTTGAAGTCCAGGGCCACCCGGCTGATATGGGTGCCGGTGCCGCCCTGGCTGAAAGGATCTCCGCCTGCAGCTCCGATGTTGGATATTACGTACCGGATATCTTCGTATTCCGAAACTATCTCCTCCACCCGGGCAACGATCCGGTCCGAGGCCTCCAGGTTGGTGCCCTCCGGGGCCTTGATATGAACGTAGGCGCGCCTCGGCTCGGTCTCGGGAAAAAACTCGATCCCCCTGCCCCACTGCCCATAGGCGGCAACGGACCCCACGAGAAGGGCAAAGGCTGAAATAACCACCAGAAAACGGTGAGCAAGGGCCCGACGAAGTATTACAAGGTAGATCCGCTTGATCAGGGCCTGCCGGACCGAAGCGTCTTTCCCTTTTTTCTTGGTCTTAGGAGGCTTCAAATTCTTCACACTCTGGTAACGGGCCGAAAGAACGGGGTTGATCACCAGGGCGACGAACAGGGATGAGGTGAGCGCGAGGATCAGGGTTTGGGGAAGATACCCCATGAACTCCCCCATGATTCCCGGCCAGAAAAGCATCGGGACAAAGGCGCCCAGGGTCGTCATGGTGGAGGTTATCACCGGCCAAGCAACCTCGTTTGTGCCGGTGAGTGCGGCCTCCTGACGTGATTCGCCCTCCTGCATGTGCCTGTAGATGTTCTCTACAATCACAATACCGTTATC
>CAYPSZ010000340.1:0-7476 GCA_964413125.1 uncultured Desulfobacterales bacterium | reverse complement strand
ACATATTTCTTCCCGACTTACTGTAGTGGTTGCGGGCGTGGCCGCCATTCAAGTAGACGTTCCAAGCGAGGTCCGTACCGTAGGCGTAGGTAGTAGACGACCAAGGAAGCTCGCCGGCATTGTCATAGCACTTTGTCTGTCCGGTATCAGGCCAGAATCCGTTCCATTGTGCGCCTGCCGGTTGAACCGTGATGAAGACCAACACAACCATAGCCAATCCTAGGGTGCTTGCTTTCATGCTCATGATTATCAATCCCGGTGGCCGCCGCCTGACGACTGACACAATACGAGACAGCGCTGCTAAACATGGTTTGGGATCAAGTTTTTCGGGGTGGGGCCGATAAGGATGTATAGAAACCTTGAAACAATGGACCCTAATCCCATGAGCGTACAACCCGCCTATCAGTTCCCAGCCGAAAAAGCCGCTTCCAACGGAAAGCTCAACCATCGGTCATCCAGCTCCATTCAGAAGATGGCTGTGCTTTTCACTGACATCGTCGGGTCCAGCGGGTATTTCAAGAGATACGGGGATATGGCAGGCCGGGAAATGCTCAGAAGACATCAGTCGCTGGCCTCTTCTCCTGTGAACCACTACGGTGGTGTGGTGGTAAAGGTCCTGGGCGATTCTGTAATGGCGTATTTTACGGACCCCAAGGAGGCCCTGAAGGCGGCCGTTACCATCCAGAAAAGCTTCATTCGTAACAATCAGACAAACGACCCTAAAAAGCGAATAAATATAAGAATAGGGTTACACTATGGAGATGGAATTGTTGATAAAGGGGATATATACGGTGATGTTGTAAATATAGCGGCTAAGTTTCTTCCTCTGGTCAAAGGTGGAGAAATATGCATATCGGAACAACTCCACAGCCAGGTCAAAGACATCCCCTGGGCTCGTTTCGAAAGACTGAACCTGAACACCAGGAAGGAGATTCTTAAGACGCTGGTGGTTTTCAAGGTCACCTGGGATAACAAGGCCGATCTGACTCCTTCAGTTATGACGGTGGTCGTTTTAAGGCCGATATGGAACTTGGCAGATGACGGTTTCAAACGTGCTTGGTCAAGCTTAATGGATCAAAGGGCCGGGCTGTGGCCCGCTTCTCCCGGAAAAAGCGCTGATCTTCCCGACGGATCTCTTGTCCTGTACACCAAGGACCCTTCCACTGCTGTTGATATAGCGCGAACAGCCCTAAATTACTTGCGACAAGACTCAGGAAATTGCGGCCTGCCTTTTCTTCCCCTTCAAACCCTTATCGACACCGGACGATTCAGCCGCGCGGGTGAGCCCGCACTTGAAGGGCTTGCCGAGAGTTGGTCCCATGCAAGACCCGGTGAAATAGCAGTAGCCGGCGAGACCTTTCGTGCCATGAATGTGCCGGGCGACCTTCGGGTGATCCCCACCGATCTGAACGAAAAGCCGCCTTTTTTCCGGCTTGTTCCAAAGGATACAACCCCACAGGAAGAGGGGCGCCTTTTTCTCTACCAGCACTCCATAGGCGGTGGAAAACACGATCCTTGTTTCTACTGCGGCGCCCGCAGGCACCTGCCTGCAGAGTGCCCTTCCAAACAACTTCCCGATGTCACTCACGGTCTCGATAGATTGGGCTATTACTCCCTCGACCAGATAAATGAGGCCTATCTGGAGTATCTTAGCAACGGTTGGAGCTCCGCCTCGAAGAGCCCTTACGAAGATCTGGCGGCACAGGCCTTTTTCGAAATCAAAAAGGTTTTTCAGCTCAGGTCTTTGAGGAATCTTTGGGCCTCCAAAGCCCAAACCTGGAGTGGATTGGAAGCTCGCAATGAGGAAGGGGAAAAGGGAGGATTGACCTGGATCGGACAGGACTGTATCCGCGTATCCAACCTCGAACAGGCAGAAAGCGTACTGGTGGCGGCACTTGCAGAATCCCCTAATGATTATCTGGCCCTTTGCACCATGGGGTTTCTGCAGATCGAGAAAGGAAACCCATCCCAAGCCAAGAAGTTCTTCAAGCATGCACTTGACAAAACTCATGCCTTACCAAGAGAGCTCTTGACGCGATTTCTTCTTGCTCGAGTCTATGAACTCAGCGGTCAGCAGCGCTATGCTGAAGACCAGGTTCGCAGGATCCTGCTTGCAGATTCACTCTGCCAGGAAGCCCTATACCTGGATGTGCACTTCAAGTTCAGAGAAGGTAATCACAACCAAGCAATGCGACGCCTACGAAGACTTATAGAGATCAACCGGAACTATTTCGTAGCCGCGTTGATCGATCCCGAGCTGGCCAAGTACAGCAACAGAATTCATCCTGCAATAAAGAAGATTTTGAAGAATACTGCTGAGCAAGCTGAACTCCTATCATCACAGGCCGCAGATGCCATA
Source organism: uncultured Desulfobacterales bacterium (assembly GCA_964413125.1). GTDB lineage: Bacteria > Desulfobacterota > DSM-4660 > Desulfatiglandales > HGW-15 > JAIPEI01. Next base: position 5,117 of record CAYPSZ010000340.1, on the reverse strand, counting down.
GAAAAAGCGCACAGGCTGCCCAAGTTCCAGGAAACCGAACTGCAGAAGGCGTTATCCTACAATGAAAAGATTTTGGAGCTGTCAGGCACGGAAAGCTATTACGGCCTCCTTGACGCCATCTACTACGCCGAGGCAATTGTAAGGACCGTCCGAAAAAGCGGCGAGCATGCTCGCAGAAAACTTCTGCGTGCCCACGGGGCTGTCAAGGAGCGTCACCTCAAGTGCGCTCGTTTTGTGGAAGATTATCCGCACGAGTCCTTTCTGGGATCGCTTCCTCAGGATCTCGCATCAGTGGGCAAGCAAGTCCACAGCATCAACGAAGTGATTCAAAAAAGGAAGTCGGAGTGGTACGGCGAGTCATTGACCCTTGCCCGCGATCTGGCCGGGATCTTGGAAAGAATCGAGACCAAAATCGATCGCCTTGAAAACTTGAGGTTATGGATCCGGATCGGCTTGGAATTCGGGAAGAAGGCGTTTCTCATGGAAGGGACTGTGGTGCTGATCGCCCTGCTCCTCTTCCCCGCAATGGGGCACTACCTGAATGTCCTGATCCCGGACCTGATGTTTTCACCTGAAAACATATGGGGGTATCAAAAAGGTATCCTAATCGTTGGCGGAATTCTCGGTTTGTTTCTGGCCTTCCTCATGAGCGCCAGGAACGTGGATGAAAAGTGAGCATTTCTTCAGGGGCGGCCTGAGGCCGCCTCTTCACCTTTAAGCCACAAAGGTAATCCCGCTGCAAGAAAAACCACCCGATCAGCAGTTTGAGCCACCGCCTGGTTAAGCATTCCCGCTTCGTCACGGAAGGCCCTGCCCAACGGATACTCCGGCACCACACCCATCCCCACCTCGTTGGACACCAAAACCACACTTGTCTTGCGGTCTGCGAGGGTTTCCACGAGGCTGTCTCGATAGAACCCCACCCTATCACGTCCCTCTTTGATCATCACGTTGCCGAGCCATACCGTAAGACAGTCAACAAGCACCACGTCCGCAAAAGAGCATTGGCTTTGCAGAGCACCTGGCAGGTCCAGGGGTTCTTCCAGCAGGGTCCATTCCGGGCCGCGGGACTCCCGGTGAAGCCTGACTCTCTCTGCCATCTCTTCGTCAAGAATTTCGGCCGTGGCCAAAAAAACACGAGAACTGTAATTTCGCTCCACATAGCCAAGCGCCCAAGAGCTCTTGCCGCTCCTTGAGCCACCGAGAGCCAGAACAATCTCATTAGCCATAATCAACCTGAATTCAAGAAGCCTAAGGACGGGCCTCATTCATTGAAGTAAGTGTGGAAAAACGGTTCCAGGTCCGCCACCTGGTCTTCGATGGACATGGGCACATCCATGGCAAACAGGTCCAGAATTATCAAGGCATTGACGCCGGCGTCCTTCATTTTGAGGGCTCTAAGACGCGATGCCATGGCCTCGTTGACGAGCTTCACTTTACGGTAGGTGTCCGCGAGGCCCTTCAGAGTAAAATCCGGGGTCCGACCTCTCTTCATCAAAAAGTACTGTCCGAGCAGATAGATGCTTGTGGAACGGCATATGGTCTCCATCATGCTGGGAAAAGGCAGGTGAAAACGCACCATGGGCCTAAGCTTGTCCATGACCGGGCATCCGCTTGTTACCATCAGGATTCCGAGTATGGAGCTGAGCCCACGCTGAATACTGGTGTTCTCGTAATAAGTCCGCTCATTGGTCTTCACCCGGACTTCGACTCTTTCGTGGGAAATGCGCTCGCTGAATTCAGAGATAAGATCCCTGATGGACAAGGCTATGGGGCAGTGCGGAACGGATTCAGGATCAAAGGGACAGATTGTGCACTGGTGGAATTCAAGCCGGGACCAACCGTCGGGAGACCCCTCACCGCGAGATAAGTAACTCAGGGTTTCCGGATCGAGGTGGACAGGGATTTGCTTGGTAGACCCATCCTCAAAGATGAAACAATAGTCGAAAACGAGCGTTGTCATATTGTTTGCCCACCTGGTCTTGGAGGTCGCGGCCAAAAGAAAAGCAAGCACAGACTAAGGGATTGCAACTCTGAAAGCAATGGGTTTCTTTTCCACGAAAACACCCCGGGATAGGCCTTTAAGGCGTTTTACAGGGTCCCGGGAGCCTGTTTTCCCTTTCCGCCATCACTTGACATCCTGGAACCGCCGGGGGGATAATTATCTTATGAATTTGTTATGTTCAGCGAATTCGCAAACCCCGCGACAAGACAGATCCGGCGCCCTTCGGATGCTCTAATTCCGATTGCGATAGGTACGAAGTGTAAGCCAAAGCGCAGGATGATTATACTTAATGCCGAAGACTCTATTCGAAGGAATTTTATTTAATGCAAAAAACATCGGCAAAAGAGCTGCTTTCCATGCCGGAAGAATACCCTTGCCACGACGCCGGCAAGGGGAAAAAGGGCTTTCATCCGAAAGACACAGGTCTTATTCAAGGCCTGGCAATAATGCTAATGACTGCGACGGTACTATCGGGCTGCTCATTATCCTACCTAATGCATGCGGCTGCAGGGCAGCTCCGAATAATGCACCGAACCGTACCCATGGAAAAGGCTTTCGAGGATCAGACCCTGGACCCCGTGGAAATAGAAAGGCTCCTCCTCATTGAGCGGATCAAAGACTTCGGGGAACGGGAGCTGGGCCTTACTCCCACAGATAACTACGAGACTGTTTACCTGGGCCCCGAAACCAACCCCGTCTATACGGTAACGGCGGCGCACAAAACCAGGCTCGAGCTTGTGACCTGGTGGTTTCCGCTGGTCGGACGAATGCCCTATTTGGGGTACTTTGACCGGGAAGCGGCGGAGAAGAGGAAAAATAAGCTCGAGGAAAAGAACCTGGACGTTGTGATTTGGCCTGCAGAGGCCTACAGCACCCTGGGGTGGTTCCAAGATCCGGTCCACCGGAATCTGCTCAGGAAGGACCCTGTGGAGCTGGCAGAGACCATACTCCACGAAATGACCCACGCCACCCTCTATGTCAAGGGGCAGCCGGCATTCAATGAGACCCTGGCCTCTGTGGTGGGAAAACGGGGTGCGCTGGCCTTCGTGCAAAAAGCCTTTGGACACGATTCCATGGAGGCCGTAAGGGCCCGCGCCATGATCCGGGATGAACGAAGGTTTTCCGAGTTCATAGAAGAACTGGTATCCCGCTTGAAGTCCCTTTACAGTAAGCCGCTGAGTGACGATGAAACACTCTTCCTGAGAGAAAAAATCTTTCAAGACACCATGGTCCGATTCCGTGACCTTGAGCGGGAACTCGAAACAGAACAATTCCGGGGTTTCGGCTACAGGGGACTGAACAACGCCTATGTTCTGGCAGTGGCCCTCTACCACGCCCACTACAACTTGTTTGAGAAGGTATTGGAAACTCAAGAAGGGTCCGTTTCAGGCTCCCTCGAGATCTTTCGGATGCTTGGTGAAAAACCAGGGGACCTGATCCTTGTGACAAAGGAGTGGGTCTCGTGAGAGGCAAGGCGAAAAAACTCCTATGGGCTCTTACGTGCATCGTTATTCTCCTCATGATCATGGCCGCCTCGGGACTGGTGTATCTTTACCACAACCCATCCAGTATCAAAGACGTGGTTGCCCGCACCATATCAGGAATCTCAGGAGTTCACGTCCATATAAGCAGCATTGACTGGAGCACCCAGCCCCTTCGCGTGAGGGTGGAAGGCATTCAGGCTGACTCGCCGGATGAACCGGAAGGCCGTTTTCAGCTTTCAGTCCGCACCCTGGAGGTGGATATGAGCTTTGAGGGGGATTTCGGCAAACGGACCCTTGTGATAGATAGGGCCGGTATACGAGGAGCCGAATTGATGCTGGAAGGCCCGCCGGTCCTTCCGGTAACCGTCGCCCCCAAGGCTCGCCACCCTTCGTTGGCGGCCCGCATCGGGGCCGGTCTATTGAGCCGATTACTGTTCAGTGAAGTCAGGATAGAACGTGCCGAACTGGAACAAGGCAAGGTCACAGCTACTAATGGAGCGACAACCTTTTGGTTGAACGGAATACAGGCATCAGCAGTACCGGAGGAGGGAACCATACGTGCATCCTGCGAGGCCGGAATGGAACATCCGGGCTCAGGCCTTCTGCTGAACCTGCCTCAAATCCACATGGACGCCGATTTGAAGGACAGTGCGGGGGTCTTGAAGGGACGGTTGTCCATTCCAGCCGGGACACTGGACCATCCCGGCGGAACGCTTCGGGGTATATCCCTTGAAAGCTCCGGGGAGTTCCACCAGGATGACGGCCTTATGCTGGTTGACTCCTTTGTTCTTCGTTTCCCGGACCTTCGGCCGTTTTTGCCTGTTGATTTACAATCCCCTATGGAGATGGCCTTAAACGCTTCCGCAAGTATACTTCCCCGGGATCACCGCCTGGAGATTGAGGACCTGAGCTTAATCCTTGCGAGTCCTCCCGCGCAATTGAACATGGAGACCCGGATAAACTTATCCTGGGCCCCGTTCCTCAAAGGAAGCCTCGAAGAGTTCAAATGCCTTTTCCAGCCGGATCAATGGATACCTCTTATACCCGTGGAGTACAAAAAGGCTCTGGCCGGGATCGAAGTGTCCGGGCTTTTCAGGGTCTTGGGCGGCTTGGAAACAAGTTTGGATGAAGGAGGGCTTTATGTTGAACCTGACTTGACCCTTAGTCTTGAAAACAATCCCGTATCCTGGTCATCTCCGCCTTTCAAGGCGGGCGGCAGGATCTCCGGCGAGCTTCGAGTCTTTGGTGCATGGCCGGACCTGAACATATCTACCGGCATCAAGGCCGCGGCCCTGGCGGTTGAACACCCATCCCTCCACATCCCCCTTTCCGAGGCGACGGTCCAATTAAGCGGCCGGCCGGCTGCAATCCAATTGCAGGAAGCCGAACTGAGGGCTCCTGAAATTCAGGTGACTCTGCCGGAAACGCCTTTACTCCTAAAAGACGTGCACATACAAGCCGGCAAAGGGCTGATCCATCCGTTTATTCCGTCCGGAGAGATATTGGAATCGCGGATTAAGGCTCAGGACCTGGGCCCGTTTTTATTAGACGCCCGGATTGGGGACGAGACAAGGGGTGTTTCCCTCCAGGGGCGACAAACCGGAATTATCCCCTTCCTTTCCGGTGAA
>CAYPSZ010000339.1:0-7508 GCA_964413125.1 uncultured Desulfobacterales bacterium | reverse complement strand
TTCCCCGGTTATTTCTTTCACTTTCTCTCTCCTTTTGTCCTGAACTCAGGCGCTCATGGCGCCTCCTCAAGTGAACCCTGCGCCGGCAGTGCAGGTGTAGCAATGATCCGCAACGGCTATGGGGCTGCCCGGTGGCGGCGGCCCGGGCATTTCGCTTACATGGGTCTTGCCTTTGCCCATGGGCAGTCCCCTGGCGAGATTGAAGTCGCAGTCATAGAAATATCCGTCCCATGAGACGGAAACCCAGGACCTGCACATGAGCCCTTCAACTGCGCAAGGGTTGAAACCGGCGGCAAGACGTTCCATATAGGGTCCAAGGTTCCCTGATTCCTCGAGCCACGTGCGGAAACGCCCCAAAGGCACATTGGCAAAGACGTAAAGATTGTTGAAAACGACTCCCCACTTCTTCAGGAGCACTTCGCGAAATCTCTTGGCCGCCTTGTCCTGAGGGGAAGGCAGATATGCTCCGGCAGGGTTGCTGACCAGGTCCAGTTCCAGGCCTGTTCCTTCACGGCCGTAGCCCATGCTGTTGAGCTTGCGGAGCGTATCGATGCTCCGGTTGAAAATGCCGCTCCCTCTCTGAGCGTCGGCCTGGGTCTCGTTCAAAGAAGGAAAGGAGGCAATGACGACCGCCCCTTTGTCTTTCAAAAGATCCATCAAGGGCGGCCTCTTTATTTCGCTTATGGCGCTCAAATTTGAACGGAACATGAGCCTGGGCGTAAGCGGTGAGAGCCCTTCGATGAGCTTTTCGATGTTGGGATTCAGCTCCGGCGCGCCCCCCGTGATATCGATGGCCTCAAATCCGCCTCTTTTCGCATAGGCGATTACGGCTTCTGCGGTCGCTGAGTCCATGTTTTCGTTTCGGTCCGGCCCCGCGCTCAAGTGACAATGGCGACAAACCTGGTTGCAGCGAAGCCCCACATTGATCTGAAGAATCGTGGTTTTATCCCGTGCCAAACGGAGGCCATGCCTCAAAAGGGTTTGTCGGAAAGGCTCCGGATTTCCTTTGGCTTTGGTGCTTTCCTCAAGAACATTCCCGGCACTCATGGCCTGATACCTCCTTTACATGGAGAGTTTTTGGGCAATGTTGCGCATTTGAACCCCGTGCACCAGGGATGCACCTCCCCGAATTGCCGTCACGACGTGGACGGCTTCCGTCATTTCCGCCAGGTTGGATCCCTTCTCCAGGCAAGCCTGGCTGAAGGCGTCGATGCAGTACGGGCATTGAACGGCATGGGCCACTGATAGGGCAATCAGCGCTTTTTCCCGCTCCGTGAGAGCCCCCTCGGCGAAAACCGCGTTGTAGTAGTCAAAGAACTTTTGCGCCAGTTCCGGGGCCTGCTGCCCGATGTCGGGGAATTTTGGTAGATCTTCGGGCTTGTAATAGGTCTCCATGGTAAACCTCCTCTTTCCATTGTTATTAAATCTTTTTACCGGTTTATTGTCTATTCCCAGGGCACGATCAGGTCACCCCGGGCTTTCATTTTCTGAGCTTCTTCACCGCATCGGGTCCCCAGGTTCGTGGTACAGTGGCGATTGCCCTTTCCTGATCATGGTGGGCGTTTCTAATGGCAATGAACCCGGAATCCCAGTTTCGCTGCAGCACTGGGCGGGTCTCCTTGACTTAGTCATTAAATCCCCTTGTGGAAAAAATGCCGAACATATTGCGTCCCGAATCTCTTTATTCCTCTTCCGATTTTTTCACGGCATGGCCGCCGAATTCCCTTCTCAGGGCCGCAAGCACTCTGTCCGAAAAAGAGCTCGCATCTCGCGACCGGAAGCGGCTCATCAAGGAAAGGGTTATGACAGGTGCGGGAACTCCGGTTTCAACGGCCTGATTCACGGTCCAGCGGCCTTCGCCGGAATCTTCCACATACCCGCGGATGTCGCTCAGCTTTCCATCCTTTGAAAAGGCCGCTTCCGCAAGCTCAAGTAGCCACGAGCGCACAACGCTTCCCTGGTTCCAGAGGTGGGCTACCTCTGCATAGTTCAGGGTATCGGCATAGGGGGAGGCCTCAAGAATCTGGAATCCCTCGCCATACGCCTGCATCATGCCGTACTCGATGCCGTTATGAACCATTTTTACAAAGTGCCCGGCGCCGGTGGGGCCGCAGTAAAGGTACCCCTCCTTCGGGGCCAGGGATTGAAGCGCGGGCTCGACGTAGCGATAGGTCTCAGCGGATCCGCCGATCATCATGCAATAGCCGACCTCCAGGCCCCAAACTCCGCCGCTGACTCCCACGTCCATAAAACGGATTTCTTTCTCCGCCAGGGATTCCGCGCGGCGGATATCGTCTTTGTAATAGGTGTTCCCGCCGTCGATCACGATGTCGCCGGGGTAGAGAATTTCTTTCAGCCGGAGCAGGTGTTCGTCCACGGCCGGTCCGGCGGGCAGCATCATCCAGACCACCCGAGGGGGGGTAAGCTTCTCAGCGAGTTGAGAGAGGGAATAGGCCGCCTCAGCGCCCTCTGCGGCCAATTCGTCCGTCTTCTGAGGCGTCCTGTTGTAGGCTACCACTTCATGGCCCCCCTGCAAAAGGCGCCTGGCCATGTTCATTCCCATCCGGCCCAAGCCGATCATTCCAATTTTCATTGTACTCTCCTTTACTGTTCCACTCCGCATGCTCTGCCTTTGAGGTTAAAAAAGAATTTCAGCCCCTTCTTGATCCGCTCCGAGAAGATTTTCGGTGAAAGATAAGTCCCGGCCACCCTCTTGTTGATTTCCCCCAATGTGGGATAGGGATGAACGGCTGATGCCAGGGTGGAAAGCTTTACTTTTCCGTTCAGGACCGCCACCCACTCGCTCAGCAGCTCCCCGGCCTGAGGCCCCAGGATCTGAACCCCGAGAGGCTTTTCTTTCTTGTCCAGGAGCATTTTGATCTTGCCCACCCGCTCCCCTTCCGCAAGACTCCTGTCATTGCCTGAGAAAGGTTCCATAAAGATTGTATAATCGATGCCCGCCTCCTTGGCCGCCTTTTCGTTCATCCCGATGCTTGACAGTTCAGGGTCCGTGTAGGTGCACCAGGGGAGGAAAGCGTAGTCCGCCTTTCGTGGAAGATGAAAGACGGCGTTGCCTATAACGATGCCCCCCTCATATCCTGCGGCATGGGTGAAGAGGTACTTGCCGGTCACATCGCCCGCGGCATAAATATGTTTTTGCGAGGTGCGCATCCTTTCATCGACCTTCACGCCTTTTCGATCGAACTCAACGCCGGCGCCTTCAAGATTGAGGGCCTTAATATTGGGGTCCCGGCCCATGGCAACCAGGAGTTTTTCCGCCTTCAAACTGCCGGTGTTCCCCTCCTTGTCCTTGACGACCACTTCTCTTTCCTTGCCGAGATCTTTTACGCCGAGCACCAAGGTGTTCAAATGGAAGGCGACCCCCTCGGATGCCAGCACCTCCATGACCCCGTCGGCCATGTCCTTGTCTTCCTTGGTAAGGATTTGTCCGCTTCTCTGAACCACGTCCACCTTTGTTCCCAGCCGACGAAAAGCCTGGGCCATTTCAATTGCGATCGGACCGGCCCCCAAAACGATCATGGATTCGGGAAGGCGATCCAGGAAGAAAATCTCCTTGTTTGTGATGTAGGGGGTTTTGTCCAGGCCTTCGATGGGAGGGCTGTCTGGTGACGAACCGGTGGCAATGACCCAGTTCTTTGCAGAGACTTCCCGTCCGTTCAGTTGGACGGCGTGCTCGTCTGAAAACCTCGGCTCCCCGAATTCCACTTTTGCCCCCAGAGAGCAGAACCTTTCTTCCGAGTCGTGTTCCTGGATGGTTGCGATTACAGAGCGGATTCTTTCGCTCACTTTGGCAAAGTCAACCGGAGGAAGGTCCACTCCGGGAAGTCCTAAGGCCTTGGAATTTTTCATGGTGTGATAGGCCTGGGCCGTGCGGATCAGGGTTTTGCTCGGCACGCACCCGAAATGGAGACAGTCGCCCCCAAGCTCCTTTTCCTTTTCGATGAGGAGGGTTTTGGCGCCCAACTGGGCCGCCCCGGATGCCACGGTGAGGCCCGCCGCCCCTCCGCCGATGATGCCTATGTCATAGTCATACTTTGCCATAGTGCCTCTCCTTTCATCCCGGTCGGTTCAAATATAAGGCTACGTTCCAGTCCTCTTGAAATCCTGTGCGGTCAAAATTGGTGGAGATATGAGTCATGACCAGGTCCCCGGCATCGATGTTTCCAGGAAGTACCCGGTATTCCCCGGTCATGCCTTCAAGGGGGCGATCGCCTCGCCGCTGGAGCCCTGCAGTTGAAATGATCGCGATCCTTCGCTCTGCAAGAGGTTTTCCCGAAGCCCATGGTTGTTCTTGGAATGTCGGGCAAGGCAAATTGAGCAGATGCGATTTCATGGGTTCCGGCATGTGATCGAGTCGGGCCATTGGAAGACTCCTTTTTTCTTGTTGCGATAAAAGGTTGTCTGGAAGGGCGCTTATCTTACCTTAATTTTCTATACAATATTGATCATTGGATAGATGTCAAGCAGTGTCAGGCATCTTTGCTGTTTCTTTTTTTCGTTTCGATGCCATCAAGTGCCAAATCCAAACCTAATGGGGGATTCAAGCTCTGCTTGCGCTTCTGCAACTACTTCCCATTGCCTCCTCTGCCTCCCCTGAACATGAGATAGGGAGGGAAGGGCAGGTCGTTGACAAACAGGGCTTGATCCTCCCCTGCACTTGCAACGTCGCCGGAGGTGGTTAGTTTGGAGGAACGGTTCTATATCGGCAAACACTGATTGCAGTTTGAAGCCTTTCCAACCTCTTAACCCAGAATGGGGAACGAAGGACTTTAGGGAAGTCCGACTGAAGAAAGGAGGAGTCAAATGATGAATCTGGAAGAAAAGATTCAAGCGAAAGGGGATTCAAACAATGTTTCTTAAGGAGGATGACTATGCGCTTTTACAAGATTGCGATAGTAGCGGGCATTCTTTCCCTCTTATTGGGTTGGGGCATGCACGCTCAGGTCAAGATCGCCCTGGCGGACGACAAGGTCGATCCCGTGAGCGAGGTGTTCGACATCTATGCAGGGTTGTTGGAGCGGCACCTTGTTGAAAAGGACTTGGAAAACAACGGCCTGGCAACGGCGTTTGACTACCAGGGGGCGCTGAAGCGCGATGGAACCATGGATCTGCTCGACAGGCAGCGGCAAGAACTGGCCCGCTTTGATGTTTCTCTCATCGACAGCCGTGAAAAGGGCAATGCTTTCTGGCTGAACGCATACAACTTCTTCATGATCGCCCACATCCTCCAGGACCGTCCCGACAATGAGCTGGTGACCTCGGTATGGGATTACGGCGGCCGGTACAATCCCTTTCGAGCCAACGTTTTTGAGCGAGAGCTTTTCGAGATCGGCGGGCGGCTATACAGCCTGGATCAAATGGAGAAGGGCATCCTGCTGGGAGACGAGTATTGGGAAAAAGGCTGGGCCGAAGCAAGGGTCCATTTTGCCGTCAACTGCGCTTCCGTCGGATGCCCGCCCCTCCGGAGGCAAATTTATACCTCGAAAAATGTGGACGAACTATTGACTGAAAACACCCGCCGGGCCTTCAACACGCACCGGCATTTACACGTGGAAGGGGACACCCTTTATGTGTCCAGCCTCTTTGACTGGTACAAGGCGGACTTTGATCGGGAGGAGGGGAACAATATGGAGTTTATCAGGGAGTATGCCGATGCCCGGGTCATCGATATGATTGAGGGCACGGAACGGATGCGTTTCATCGATTATGACTGGACCCTGAACGCCCCGGAGAATTTCCCGGAATTTAAGTGAGACAATTTCGTAAAGGCGCATGATCGATACCCTTCTCACGCCCACTCATGAATGCTTATTTTACATGGCACAAGCCGTGGATGGCCTTGCAGGTCGAAGGGAAGAGCTTGCCGATCCAATCCGTGCTGCGTTCGTCCGTGATGCCCTTGAGCCGGGCCATGCGTCGCATGTACTGCTGGGTTACGCCCACAAAGGTCCCGTGACTCCATGTGAGAGGAGATACGGAAAGGGGTTCGCCTGTGAGCGGGTGGATCTGCTCGGCCAGGACCCCGGAAGGCAGGGCATGCCGCACCGCCCACTCCAGTAGTTTCTCAGCCCCTTCAAGCTCTTCGATTCTCGCCGCCTTCTGAATGAGATAGTCCGCGTACCAGAGGGTTGAAACAAACCATGGGTTCCCGGTCACCTCCCGGCTGACCCGGTAATAGTCGTCTTCTTCGTACCGGGCCATCCCGCCTACCGATGAAGATATCCACAGTTTTTGATGCAGGGCCTCCATGGTTGCTTGAACCCGGGGGTCGTCGGGCGTGTACATGCCGAAGGCAAATAAGCCCCACAGGCTCGCATCGCAGCGGCCGTCCACTTCCCGAGAGCCCTCCTTCTGCGTGATCATCCGGCAAAATCGCCCCAGGTCCTCACGCCACAGGTGCTTTGATGCGGCGTCACGGATTTCCGCCGCCGCTTTTCTGTAAAGTTCGGCTTTGTCCGTTTCTCCGAACACATTGCAGAAAAGGGAAGCAGCCGTAAGCCCTCCGAAAACCGCGCCCACCGTGTACGACAAAATGCCTCTTCGCTCTTCCCAGAGATCGTAGGAAGGGGAGGGGAGTCCCGTCTCTTCATCCCTGTAGGCCGCCATAAAATCGGCTGCGTTCTTGATGAGACCCCTGTAAAGAGGTTTGATGAACTCGATGTCCCGGTACAGGACGAAATGCTGCCACAAGGTCCACACGACAAGAGCGGTTTCGTCCTCCTGGATGGGAAGCTGCGGCCCTGATCCGTCATACCATGGGTGCCAGGAGGAGGCGAGGGTCCCGTCGGGGTTGTACTTGTGAAGCAGATAGCCTTCCTTTTCTATGACCCTGGCGGCGAATTCGTAAAATCGCTGAGGCCCCATGGGATAGCCGGCCAGGTCCAGCGCATTGGCCACCAGGGCCGCATCCCTCGGCCAGATGTAGGAATAGGTGTCGCGGTTGTAAGCGATCACGTCGGAGTCGTTTCCGGCGATGATCCCTCCCTGCGAGTCGAGATGGGTGCGAAGGACAAGAAGGCTCCTGTTGTACAGCCTTCGAACCGTCTGGGGCAGATAATCTAAAGGCGGGCTTTCCTTTTTCAGCCAAAGCTTCCAGTAGTCGGCCGTGCGCTTTATCAGGTTGGCGGGATGCTTGTGCCTGACCAAACCGTCCAGGCGGCAGACTTCTTTCCAGTCTTCGCCGGCGCAGATCCAGTAATAGGCCGAGGCAGAGCCTCCGCCTTCCAGATCGATTTTCAGGGAAACAACGGAATCAACCGAGCCCTGGGCGATGGGATTCCCCGAGAGCTTTCCGTCCTCTGCGTCCCTGAACGTTCCCTCTTTGCCTCCCGTGCCCTTGTTGCCCACCGCAAACTGGGAAAGCCGCTCCAAAGTCCGGGAAAAGCCGTTGGCCAGGAAATAACGGGAGGCTTTGTAGTGGAGCACCCCTCCGGATCTTGGATCATAGGCCGCGGTGTCTCCCACGCTGTTTCCGTAGAGGTCGAAAT
>CAYPSZ010000338.1:0-1764 GCA_964413125.1 uncultured Desulfobacterales bacterium | reverse complement strand
TCTTCTCCTTCTGAGCTACTGCCGTGGAGACAGCCATGGCAACGCCTGAGTTTATGGTGCCGACGAGGAGATCCACCCCTTCCCGCATGACAAGCTCCTTGGCCATGTTCAGACCGATGTCCACCTTGAATTTGGTGTCGCGGTTGGTCCAGGTGATCTTGCCTCCAAGGACCCCTTCCTTGTTGATCTCCTCCAGGGCCAGCTTGAAGCCGTTGAGAGCGTCATTCCCATAAACCGCGGGCGGACCGCTGTAACAGTCTATGATGCCTACCTTGATGTCCCGTGCCTGCACCTCTTGGGCAGGCATCGCAAAAAGCGAAAGCGCCACAAAGCCCGCCAGGACCGCAAATAATCCGAAGATGTCGGCTCGCCTCATTTTCTTTCTCCGTGAAATAGCCATCTTTGCCCTCCCTTGAATAAGGTTGCCAGGTTGGAAAACCATATAAACGGCCCGGTTTGAGCCGGGTCCGGCGAATCAGGAACAAGATCCAGCGAGGAAAGTTCATGGGGATAGCCCATCCTCCGGGACGAACAGTACAACCGGGACGGGTTCATTTTCTTGTTATCGCTGAATTTACTACCACCAAGCTCCCTATGTCAATGAAACATTCAAAGCGGGTTCATGATGGATTTGATCTGCTTCTGTAAAGATGAGGCTCCTGAATCGCACAAGTGCCCGGTATTTGGATACAATATTCATATATGGGTATTTTGGCTAAGTATTTATTACCCTTTTTTCAAGTATTGACACATTACGGTTTTTTAGAAGAAGATTAACCAAACACTTGTCGGCGCCGGAGAGGACTACATTTGCCCAAGACCCGATGAACGGGACTAATAATCCATGAACATCTCTGGTTTAAGACACCTACAACCAGGCAACCGTGTGGAGCGGGCTGCGCGGGCAATAAGCCACCCCACCGAGTGAGGTGCGACGGGTGCATTTTCCTCGAACATCATTTATCTTGATAGCATTTTATATCCAAGCAAAGAAGTCCATCATGCCGATGGCTTGTATGGCAACTCCTTTGTTCGGTCCTGGCTGAGTTCGGGATTACAGCCTTGACAGGAAAGTGGTCGGAAGCGTTGCAGGCCATACACCTCCAGGTTCTTTCGGGAATGAAAAGACAGTAGAGTGACGCCGGGAGAGAGTCCACTTGGGGCTCTCTCCTCAGCTACCAATATGGTGCATGATAGTAGGGTAAGTATGGATTCGAGCTGCTTTCAATGATACAGTCGGAATCATTCACCTCAACTTTCACAGAGGGGTAAGAAGGAAACCCAATTCTCCCGATTTCAAATCTCGTGAATACCATTTCTATCGTTGAATTCGCGGGAGCTCATTGATAATGCAAGTATGGTTAAATGTGCGCATCACAAATCGAGTCAATGAGTGGGGTTCTCTCGATGGCTCCCTTGCGATTCATTAGGATGCTCAAAAGCGGCAGGCGTAGCTTTCCTTCCGCCCCTCTAAACTATAGAAATTTACTTGGAGTGCCTAGGAATACAACACGTCGGACCAGAATGCTTTCCCGACAAAAGTTTATTTTTCAACACCCTTTTATCGCTTACGAGAAATCATTATGAAAAAAACAGCAATTCTTTGCATTACTCTTCTGATTCTTTCGGGTTGTTCATCCTATGTGGTTGGTAAGAAAGTTATTACCGAACTTGTGCCATACTCACAACTCCCAAAACCCAAAGAAAACAAAGCACTTATTGTAATATTTAGGGAATGGGCATTTGGCAACGGCGGAGTAACAC
>CAYPSZ010000337.1:0-13275 GCA_964413125.1 uncultured Desulfobacterales bacterium | reverse complement strand
GGTACACAGCGGCGGGCCCGTCCCCGATTTTCACGGGGGTCCCTCTTTTCGCCCCGCAAGGGGCACCTGGAACGATTTGGCGGTATTGTACGCTCAAGGGATTGAAGAAATCAAGGAAGGATTCAGGGTTCCACAAAAAACAACAAGCTGATGATTGCGATCCTGTACCAGCCTTTTACGCTCTTATGATAGGTGGGTCAAAAAAAACGCATCGGTCCTTCTCCTGGCCGACATCCCCTTTTCCCTGAGTTGACGGCAAGGGACCTCAGTCTCTTTCACGGATCTCTTCCATCCTACGCAGAATGCGCTCCTCGATTCCCCGGTTCGTGGGCGCGTAGAACCGGCGCCTCCTGAGGCCGCCGGGCAGGTATTCCTGGCGCACCCATCCCCGGGGATCATCGTGAGGGTATAAATAACCCTTGCCGTACCCTAAATTCTTCATGAGCCTGGTCGGTGCGTTTCGAAGGTGCAGGGGTACGGGCAGATTTCCGGATTCCTGAATTTCCGCCTTGACCGCCTTCTCAGCAAGATACAGGGCGTTGCTCTTGGGGGCCGATGCAAGGTAAACCGCAGCCTCGGCCAGAGCAAGCTCCGCCTCCGGAGGGCCTATTCTTTCCCAGGCCTCAAATGCCGCCAGTGCCGTCTTGAGGGCATTCGGATCGGCAAGCCCCACATCTTCCGAAGCGCAGCGGACCATACGCCTTGCAATGAAAAGGGGGTCTTCTCCGGCATCGAGCATCCGGTAAAGCCAGTATAGGGAAGCCTGAGGATCGCTGCCACGAAGGCTCTTGTGGAAAGCCGAGATCAGGTTGTAGTGATCCTCGCCGTCCTTATCACCTGTGAGGGCCTTACGGTTCAAGGCCCGCTCCACTTCGGAAAGCCCCAACTGCGGTGGATCGTTTCCTGCATCGAGGCTGTCAAATACCGCCAGCTCCAGGTTGTTCAAAGCCACACGGGCGTCTTTGCCGGAAAGGTTTATTATGTGAGCCACGGCCTCAGGCGTCACAGTGGCCTTAAGGCTCCCCAGGCCGGCATCCGTGTCAGCAAGCGCCCGATGAATCAGATTTTCCATGTCCTCCCGCTCGATGGGATGGAGGATGAAGACACGGGCCCTCGACAGGAGGGGCGCAATCACTTCAAAGGAGGGGTTCTGGGTAGTGGCCCCGATGAGCACGATACGCCCGCCCTCCACATGAGGCAGGAACCCGTCCTGCTGAGCCTTGTTGAACCGGTGAATCTCATCTACAAAAAGGATCGTCGGCCTGTGATGCGACAAGAAAGCGGCTTCGGCCTCGGCGATTATTTCCCGCACCTCCTTGATCCCGGACGTGACCGCGGAAAGGGCCTTGAAGGGGATCCCGGACTCTTTTGCCATGAGCCTTGCAAGGCTGGTCTTGCCGCTGCCGGGCGGCCCCCAGAGGATCATTGAGAACAAGCGTCCCCTCTGAATCGCCCGAAGGAGCGGCGCACCGGGCCCTACCAGATGATTCTGGCCCACCAAGTCCTCCATCCTCAGGGGACGCATTCGTTCGGCCAGTGGAACCGGGGATCTTGGGGGGCCTTTGTTCATGTTTTTAGGGTTCCAGAGCAAAATGGGCCTTTAATGCCCGGATTTAGGGTCCTGACTGAATATGGCCCGTGTGAGCATCCCTGAAAGAGCTTGATGAAGATATGGAGATACCGTATCATACTGCCTCGTGATGAGACAACAACGGACCGCTTTGTCCTACCTCCTCATCTTCGTATACTTCGTGTTGAAGCGTTCTGAATTCTTGCTCACAGGAGACGCCTGATATAGAAAATCATTTCAATTCAACATATTATTCCTTTGATGCCTTAATACGTAGACAACTTAAGAGAGGATATCGTGCCTGCCTCAGACGCCTTCATACACCTTCATGTCCACACTGAATTCAGCCTTCTTGACGGGGCCATAAGAATCAAGCAACTTCATGAAAAGGCCGTAAAACTGGGAATGAACGCCGTTTCCATTACAGACCATGGGAACATATTTGGAGCGGTACAGCATTTTCAGGAGGCCAAGAAGAGCGGTATCAAGCCTATCCTGGGCTGTGAGGTCTATGTGGCTCCGGGAAGCCGAAAAGAAAGATCCGCGCCTGGTGACGGCCGTCCCACCGCTTTCCATCTGGTCCTTCTTGTGATGAACGATGAGGGTTACCGCAACCTCAACCGCCTTGTGACTCTAGGCCATCTGGAAGGTTTCTACTACCATCCCAGGGTGGATCTGGAGTGCCTCAGGGAATTGAACGGCGGGCTCATAGCTCTTTCCGCCTGTCTTAAGGGAATTGTACCCTACCACCTGGGCCTGAACCGCGTTGACGAGGCCCGTGCGCGTGCCATTGAACTGTCGCAGATCTTCGACAGGGACCGTTTCTACCTTGAAGTTCAGGCCAATGAGATGCCTGAACAGGTGCAACTGAACCGAGAACTCAAAGAACTCGCTCAGGACCTTTCTTTGCCGCTGGTTGCAACAAACGACTGTCACTACCTGCACCGCGACAACGCAGAGGCACACGATGCCCTGCTCTGTATACAGACCGGCAAGAGCCTTGACGAGCCCAACCGTATGCGGTTTTCCAATGACGAGTTCTTTTTCAAATCCGGAGAGGAAATGCTCGCCTGCCTGAGAGGATACGAGGAGGCGCTGCAAAACACTGCTGACATAGCCCGTAGATGCAATTTTGAGATAGTTTTCGGAGAGTACAAATACCCGGTCTTTCAGGCCGGCAGCAACCAAACTCTTGACGACATACTGATTCAAGAAGCACGTAAAGGGCTTAAGAAACGCCTTCTTGAGAGGGAAGAAGGGGAAGGTCGGCTTTCGCCCGAACTTGTCAGAGAATACGAAAACAGGCTTGACTACGAGCTGGGTGTCATCACCGAGATGGGGTTCTCCGGTTACTTTCTTATAGTGGCCGATTTCATCTCCTACGCCCGCAGAAACGAGATCCCGGTGGGCCCCGGCCGTGGATCTGCAGCCGGATCCCTGGCGGCATACTGTCTTACCATCACCAATATCGATCCAATCAAGTACGGCCTCATCTTCGAGCGTTTCTTGAACCCCGAACGCATAAGCATGCCGGACATCGACATCGACTTCTGCATCCACGGACGTGAAGACGTGATTCGTTACGTCGCCGACAAGTACGGCCATGACAATGTCGGACAGATCATAACCTTCGGCACTTTGAAGGCCCGTGCCGCCATAAGGGATGTGGGCCGGACATTAAGCATTCCTTACGGTGAAGTGGACCGAATCGCAAAGATGGTTCCCGAAGGCCCCAATGTGCGACTGGAAAAAGCCATCGAGGAAGAACCGGAACTCAAGAAACTCTTCCAGGGTAACGAAAGAGAGCAAAAGCTCCTTCGGATTTCCCTATCCCTGGAGGGGCTCAGCCGGCACGCCTCCACACATGCTTCGGGCGTTGTCATTTCAGACCGGCCTCTGGTGGAGTACCTGCCTCTTTATAAAGGGGCCCACGACGAGATAATGACCCAGTTTCCTATGGACCAGATAGAGAAACTGGGACTTATCAAGTTCGATTTTCTCGGCCTAAAGACACTGACCGTCATCAAGCACGCCCTTTCCCTGATAGAAAAGACAACCAGGCGTAAGATTGACATCGAAAAGATCCCCTTGGACGATGAGGCAACATACAAGCTCTGCAGCGAAGGCCGGACAACGGGGGTCTTTCAGCTTGAAAGCTCCGGAATGAAGGAAATGCTTAGAAGCCTGAGGCCGGAAACCTTTGAAGACATGATAGCCCTTGTGGCTCTTTACCGCCCCGGGCCGCTGGGGAGCAACATGGTGGAGGACTTTATAAGCGGCAAGCACGGTCGCAAAAAGATACATTACCTGCTTCCACAACTGGAACCCATCCTCAAGGAGACTTACGGGGTCATCCTTTATCAGGAGCAGGTAATGAAGATCGCCCAGGTTCTGGCAAACTACACCATGGGAGAAGCGGACACGCTCAGAAAGGCCATAGGCAAGAAGAAGGCGGATGTGATGTCCCGGCAGCAGGAGCGATTCCTGGACGGGGCCGAGAGGAACGGCATCCCCAGGATAACTGCAGAAAGGATCTTCGAACTCATCGACAAATTCGGCGGTTACGGATTTAACAAATCGCATTCGGCGGCCTATGCCCGCATCGCCTATCAGACAGCCTATTTGAAAGCACATTATCCGGTTCAATTCATGGCCGCACTGCTGACGCAGGATATGGGCAACCAGGACAAAACCATTAAGAACATCGCCGAGTGCCGTGAAATGGGAATTCGGATCCTTCCACCGGACGTCAACGAAAGCAGGGCTGATTTCACTGTGGCGGAAGAAAGCATCCGGTTCGGATTGGCCGCGGTCAAGAACGTGGGCCTCAAGGCGGTTGAGCTATTGATAGAGGAAAGGGAGGGGAAAGGTCCATACAGAGGTCTTCAGGACTTCTGTGCCCGAGTGGATGGAAGCAAGGTGAACCGCAGGGTACTCGAAGGGCTAATACAGTGTGGAGCCTTCGACTTCACCGGTCTCAACCGGGCCACACTGTTCGCCTCACTCGAAGACGTTATGAGGGCCTGCGGGAATCGGAACGACCCCAACCAGCTCAATATGTTCGCCATACTGGGAAGCGGCGCAGGCAGGGACCTCGGGTCCTCCGACATCCGGGAGCGGCCGGACTGGGACGTGCAGGAGAAGCTGCGCCGAGAAAAGGAGGCACTTGGTTTTTACATAACAGGGCATCCTTTGGACCGTTTCAGGACAGAGGTGCAACGATACGCCACCTGTTCCATACAGGATCTTCCCACCCTCAACGACAGGGCCTCTGTAAAAGTCGCCGGTGTGGTGGAGAACCTCAAGGTCAAGCGTACCAAGCGGGGGGAAAAAATGGCCGTCCTAAACTTGGAAGATCGAACAGGCGCTACTTCCGTGGTGGTCTTCCCGGATGTATTTTCCCAGCAAGGCGCCCTGCTCGCCGGTGACTCTCCCGTGATGGTATCAGGTACGGCCGAGGTGAATGAAAACGCAGCCAAAGTCCTGGCAAAGGAAATCGTCTCCCTGGAGAGCATTCAAAGGCAGTCAGCAGGCGCCATCCTGCTTGACCTCGAGGGAAAACGCATCACAAAGGATCTGCTGGAAGACCTTTCCGACGTATTCCAGCGTTATCCCGGAGAGTGCCCGGTTGAGTTTCGGGTGTATGCTGAAAACGGCAAGGAGTTCTTCATCTCGGCCGGGAATCACTACCGGGTGTTTCCGTGCGACGAGATGGTGGAAGAAATCGAGACCATGACCGGGCAACAGGTGGTATTCAGGCATGGAAAGGAAGCTTAGGACACTGGGAAGCCTTCATACGGCAGGTTTTTCCGCACACCTTGACGAAGTATCTCTGGCCAACGGGGAAATAAGCAAGCGCATCCGGATAGATCACCCCGAGGCATCGGCCGTGGTGCCTCAACTTCCGGACGGTCGCATCGTCATGGTCAGGCAGTACAGATACGCACTGGGCTTTGAGACCCTGGAAATCCCGGCCGGCAAGGTTGATCCGGGAGAAGACGCAGAAACCTGTGCGCGCAGAGAGCTGCTGGAGGAAACAGGGTTTGAAGCCGATACCATTCAACCCATATACATCTATACCCCGGCAATCGGATACTCCAACGAGCGTATCCACATCTTCATGGCCCCCGACGCAAAACACCGTTCCGACAAGACGGACGAGCGTGAAATCTCCTCGGTGGAGATCATTCCTTTGGACGTGATTCAAGAAATGATCCGGGAAGGAAGTATTCTGGACGGAAAGACCCTGATAGGCCTGGCCGTAGCAGGGCTTGTTTCTACTCGGCGGGTTTTCGATCCGGGGGATAGATGAACTTGGGATCGATCTCGTAAGTCCAGGGGAGCCCCCACCACTGCCATCCGTAATGGCGCCTGTGCTTGTATCCGGGAATCTTGTTGCGCTTTGCAAGCTGCCGGTAGAACTTGTGGCGATTGCTGTCCTCAAAGAAAGGAAACTCGGGCCCCTCAAAGCCGTCATCCACTATAAAGACCTTCTGAAACCCGGCATCCATAAGCGTCTTGGCTGCAGGCATGCTTCTTGTGCCGTCGCCCCGACCCATGATGAGCAAGTTGTCTTCCTTCTTGAAGACCTTTGCGATTTCCGCCACAAAGGCATCGTTTTTTGCCGTAAGCCTGTATTGATACTGCTCGTTTTCTTTGATGAACTCGTTGGTCAGAAAGCGGTATGGAAAAAGATAGGCATTGACGGGATGACCCACGAACTGGTACTCGGCCCTGGTCCTAATATCAATCAGATACGTGTCCGGAAGGGTATTAAGCATGTCATAGGCCTCGATGCTCAGAATTTTCTTGGGTTCCTGGGCGCAAACATTGCCCGGGAATGACGAAATCCCGGAGCATGCAATCAGGCCTGCAAATAACAGAACCGCCCATCTTTTTAGTTGCGCTGGTTTCATAACGCCGTTTTCCGAGGTAATAGGATCATTGTTTTGGTTTTTTGCCCTGGGTCTTCAGGGAGGTCAGCGTTAAACCTTATAAGTCTAATTTAATCCCACAGCCTTTGATTTGTCAATGGAAAACCCGGAGTTGGATCCGCTCCGCGCTTCCATCCAAGGTTCCTGCTTGTGTTGACATAAGGCCACGGAGTGTTTACACTCTTGTAACAAACGCAGCCGGTAATAAGCTGCTCATAGATTGCCTTAATGGTAACCCCCAGGGACTTAGACACGGGATTTAGTCATGAGCACCAGCCAGGTCTTTTTCACCGATATGCGCGCATCGGCAAAGGAGAACCTCCCCGACAAGCTGGAAAGGCTTTTGGGGAACCTTCGTCTCGAAACCGTAGTTTCCGAGCGCAGCATTGCGGCCGTCAAGATCCACTTCGGAGAGAAGGGAAACACGGCCTTTATTCGCCCACTACTCATACGCCGGGTGGTTGACCATCTGAAATCTCTCGGCTCCAGACCCTTTTTGACGGACTCGAACACCCTTTACTCCGGAACAAGAGGAGACAGCGTGGCCCACCTGACCACGGCAGTTGAAAACGGCTTTGCCTACTCCGTGGTCAACGCGCCGCTCATCATCGCAGACGGCCTCAGGGGGGCCTCCTGTCAAGAGGTGGAAATCAATCAGGAGACCATTAAAAAGGCTTACATCGGCCGGGAGATCTTTGAGGCAGACGTCCTCATAAGTGTGGCCCATTTTAAGGGCCACGAGTTGAGCGGTTTCGGAGGCACCATCAAGAACCTGGGAATGGGCTGTGCATCCCGCCGGGGCAAAATGGCCCAACACGCCGACCTCTCTCCAAAGGTCAAGACCAAGAAATGTATAGGGTGCGGGGAATGCGCGGCCCACTGCGCCCAATCCGCCATCTCCCTTAAGGATGACAAAGCCCACATCGATCCTGAGTCCTGCGTAGGTTGCGGCGAATGCCTTCTCATCTGTCCCGGCAAAGCCATTTCAATCCGGTGGAATTCGGACATTCCCCGTTTTCAGAAAAAAATGGCTGAGTACACCCTTGCCGTGCTCAAAAACAAGAGGGGCAAATCAGCGTTTTTGAACGTCCTTACTCATATATCTCCCGCATGCGACTGCCATGGATACAGTGACGCCCCCATTGTGCAGGATATGGGATTCTTGGCCTCAAAAGATCCTGTGGCCATTGACCAGGCATCCATTGACCTGATCAACGCCCAACCCGGACTCGATCACTCATGCCTGAACGGAGGCAAAAAACCCGGCGAGGACAAGTTCCGCTCAATCTATCCTCAAGTCGAATGGGCCATACAGCTTGAGCATGCAGAGCGAATAGGCCTGGGCACCCGTCGCTACGATTTGACCAAGATCTAAAATAGATTCCACAAAATGACGGAAAAAGAGCCACACCATGATTCAAGTCGAGAATTTGACCAAGTTCTACGGACTGAAGCCGGCCATTCAAGACATTTCTTTGGACATCGAGCCCGGAAAGATAGTGGGGCTTCTGGGGCCGAACGGGGCCGGCAAGACAACAATTCTCCGAATTCTAACCTGCTTCATGCAGCCCACTTCGGGGAGAGTGGTCGTGGACGGCATGGACTGCCGGACCCGGTCACTGGAGGTGCGAAAGCGGATAGGTTTTTTGCCTGAAACGGTGCCCCTATACTCCGACCTCAGAGTTCAGGTTTTCCTCAGGTTCGCCGCCTCCTTGAAGGGATTGAACGGCGGGGACCTCAGGCGGGAACTGGACCGGGTCATCTCGGAATGCGGCCTTAAGGAGCACAGGAAGCGACTCATTAAGCATCTTTCCAAAGGCCTCAAACAGCGCGTAGGCCTGGCCCAGGCCCTGCTTGGCGACCCCCCCCTCCTGATCCTGGACGAGCCGACCACCGGTCTGGACCCTGCTCAGATCATCGAGGTGCGCAACCTTATCCGCGATCTGGGAGGAGAGAGAAACGTCCTTCTCAGCACCCACATACTGCCGGAGGTTAGTCAGCTTTGCGAAAGAGTCATTATTCTCCATAACGGCCGTGTCCTAAGAGAAGATACACCGGCAAATCTGGCTCAAGAGATCCAGCAGGGTTTTCGGACCGTCATTTCCGTGGACGGTCCCGAGTACGAAGCAGTAAGGGCCCTCTCGGGTTTGAAAGGCGTAATTGACGTCCGGGCTTCGGGAAAGCCCGGGGAGATCGTTGTGAAAAGCTCGTCGGACGAGGGTGTCCGCCCCCTGATGGCACGAACCATCGTGGAATCGGGCTGGGGCCTCAGGGAGATGCGATCCAGCGAGCTGTCTCTGGAAGAGGTCTTCGTGCATCTGGTCACCGAAGAGACGGGGCAAGAAGGAGAAAACGCATCATGAACGGCATCATAGGTGTTTTTCGAAAAGAACTCGTTATCACCTTTACATCGCCCATTTTCTATGCGATCGGGTTTATCTTTCTCTTGGTCTCCGGATATTTCTTTTACAGCAACACCGCCTATTTCAGCCTCCTGAGCTTCCAGGCCGCACAGAACCCTTTTCTCTCGGAGAGTCTCAACCTGTCGCATATGGTGATAAAACCTTTTTTTGGGGACATCTCCATCATTCTTCTGCTCATTCTGCCTCTTGTGACCATGCGCCTTTACGCAGAGGAGAAACGATCCGGCACCATTGAACTTCTGTTCACCTACCCCATATCGGACGCATCAGTGCTTGCAGGCAAGTTCTTTGCGACACTTGTGGTGCTCCTGGCGCTGCTGGCCGGCACCCTACCCAACATGATAATTCTGGAGAGCATGGCCGACCTGGAATGGGGAATCATTGTCTCCGGTTATCTGGGTGTTTTCCTAATGGGCGCCGGCTTCATCGCCCTGGGTGCCTTTGTATCCTCTCTCACGGAGAACCAGATAGTTGCGGCGGTGATCAGCTTCGGGGCCCTTTTGCTCTTATGGGCCATTGGTTGGGCCAAATCACTGGTGGGACCCGGCCTGGGCGCCGTGCTCGGACACCTGGCCCTGATCGGCCACCTGGACAACTTCGCCCAGGGGCTCCTTGATACGCGAAGCATAGTGTTTTATGTCCTGTTCATACTGTTCTGGCTGTTTCTGACCCTCCGCTTCCTCAATTCAAGGTTCTGGAGGGGATAGAAACGAAGGGCCGTTTTCTACCGCAAAGACGCCAAAATCTCATAAGTTCAAGGTTCCGCGTTAGGATCTTTGCTTGAAAGTCCACGATATGAGGGTAGCATGCGACAGAATAAGTCCATAAGTAACCGGCTGAAGAGCTCATCCAACATGTCCGCCGCAATTCTGCTGGTGCTGGTCCTGGCAGTTCTTGTCACACTGCTCTCGGAGAGGTACTACCTTCGATGGGATGTGACAGCCGCCGGCGAGCATACTCTCTCGGAAAAGTCTTTGCAGGTTTTAAAGACCATAGACCAACCCATACACATCAGGGCCTTTTCCCGGGAAGGGCACCGCGATTCCGTCGAAGTCGAAAGGCTCTTAGGCGCCTATGACTACGCATCCTCCCATATCACTTACGAACTTATCGATCCGGACCGCAACCCTGACCTGACCAGGCGTTACAACGTCCGGACCCTCAACACCATGGTCCTAGACGGGTACGGCAGGACACAGACCGTCAACCTGGTGGACGAGCAGAGCATCACCAACGGCCTGATAAGTCTGTCCAAAGGCGAAACCCGCATCTGCTATTGGGTTACAGGTCACGGGGAGAGATCTTTTGAGGGAAGGGAACCTCACGACCTCTCCATGTTAAGGGATTCGCTCACCAATGAGAATTTCCGTCTGGAAGAGCTCTCTCTCATGAAGCGGGACATCCCTGAGCATGCCGCCGTTGTTGTTGTGGCGGCCCCGGAGAAACCCCTCTTTCCCGAGGAGATCAAAAGCCTTCGACGATACTTGAACAACGGGGGCAGTCTGCTGGTTTTTCTCGAGCCGTTTCATGACGGAGGTCTTGAACCGTTCCTGCGTGACTATGGGATTCTCATCGCCGAGGACGTGATCGTGGACAAAATGAGCCGGGTCATGGGGGGAGATTTTCTGCTGCCAATGGTGGCGGAGTATGGCTCGCATGAGATTACCAGGGACTTCAGGCTGACCTCGTTTTTCGAGCTGGCGCGTTCTGTTGAGGCTGCGCAGGATACCCCGCCCTATATTAATCCCTACCCCCTGGCATTCACCTCACCCGACTCATGGGCCGAGACAAACCGGGAGGCCCTGAACGAAGGCCGTGTAGCCTTTGATGAAGATACGGACAGGTTAGGGCCGATTTCCCTGGCAGTGATCTCGGAGATCCGCCCCCCTCTCAAAGGCCCGGAAGATGAATTGGAAGGGGAAGAAGAAGTGGACGCCATCGGCGAAGGGCCCGGCAAAATCACCGGAGAAGGGAAACTCCTTGTCTTCGGGGATGCGGACTTTGCGAGCAACAAGTACCTTCACACGGTGGGAAACGCCGATTTCATAATGAACACGATTAATTACCTGGCTGGACGTAAGGACCTCATAACAATTCAGAAGAGGCCTCGTTCCATTCAGGCCCTCATGCTGAATCGCGAGCAGGGCCTCATCGTATTCTGGGTACCTGTTGCGGTCATCCCTCTTTGTGTCCTGATAATAGGAAGCGTAGTGTTCTTAAAGAGGAGATCCCGTTGAAATACCGTTCCACTATGATATATCTAGCAGCCGTCCTGATTCTCGGGGCCGTCTACCTGTGGGTGATACAGAGAGAAAAGGAGGAACAGGCAAGGGTGGAAGAGGCCAAGATCCTGTTTCAGCTGGACCCGGATGACTTGGAAGTGATCTCTCTGGAACGCCCGGACGGGACGGGTCCCATTGTAATTGAGAAGACCGAAGAGCAAGCCGGCGGAAACACCTGGGCCATTACGGCTCCTGTAAAAACCGCTGCCGACAATTTCACCGTAAACCGAATCGCAAGGCTCATCCCCTCTTTGAAGCATGAGCGCATTGTAGTTGAAGGTAGTTTGGACTTGGCCCGGTTCGGCCTTGAGCCTCCCACTCTTACACTCTTTTGGAGGGCTAAAGGACAAGAAGGGTCCTTATCGATCGGAGAACGGAGTCCTGTTGACAGGAGTGCCTATTACGCACTAACAGGGGATAAAACCCGGGTATTTCTGTTTGCTTCCAGTGACAAGGAGCTCCTGGACAAGGGCTTATACGACCTGCGTGACAAGAGCCTTTTCACTCTCCCTTGGGAAAGCGTCAAGCGATTTGTGCTCGAACGGCCTTCAGGCTCCTGGACATTCACCAAGTCGGAAGAGAACATGTGGACGCTGGAAGGCGCACCAGAGATCCCGCTGAACTCCGAACGTATCAGTGCGGCTGTTCGTCGTCTCATATGGGAAGAGGCCGCCTCATTCGAGGAAGAGCACACGGATGCCTTTAAACCATACGGGCTGGACAAACCCTCTTTTCGCATACTTCTTTCGGACGGCACGATCCATGAGGAACTACTGCTGGGGGACCCTGTGGGCCTGGAAGGGAAAGAGGACCGAAGATATGCACGCATGGCGTCCGGATCCCAAGTCATGACGGTTCGAGAGACCCTTCCGGATCAACACCTGCCTTCCTCTCTTGGAGAATTCGTTTTGGAGGATACGGAGTAACGCCCCATGGACATCAAACTTCTGGTCACGGTATTTGTAACGGTCTTTGCCGCCGAAATCGCGGACAAGACCCAGATCGCAACGCTCCTTTACGCCACCAACGCGCCCCATAGCCGCATTACCGTATTTCTGGGATCTGCGGCCGCACTGACGCTCTCATCGGGGATTGCAGTCCTTGCCGGATCCGCCATCACCCAATGGTTTCACCCAAAGGCCTTGTCTTTACTCGCCGGCACGGCCTTCCTTGCAGTGGGGATCTGGACGATCTTACGGGGGCTGTAAACCGCCCCAGGAGGTTATTTACCTTGAGCAAACACCCGAAAAAGGATTTCAGCAGCAAGCATCCCTCAGACCGGCAAGTGGACCCCGAAGTCGCCTGGGAGGTAAAGCGCCGGGCAAAAACCGGACGGATTTCCTGTGCCGCCGCCTTTGATGCGGCCAGAGCGCTTGGTGTCTCTCCCGGGGAGGTAGGGTTTACCGCGGATCGGTTGGAACTCCGTATCACCCAGTGTCAGCTCGGTCTTCACGGTCACGGATCATCGGGAAAACTGGTGGCGGCCGCTGAAGAGGTGCCGGCCGAAGTGGAGACCGCCATAAGGTCGCGACTGGAAAAACACAGGCTTCCCTGCCGGTCGGCCTGGGATATCGCAAAAGAGCTCGGCAAGGGCAGGATGGAGATAGCCTCGGCCTGCGAGGCAATGGGCGTCAAGATCAGCGCCTGTCAACTGGGAACGTTTTGATCTTCATTATTCACGAAAGATTTCCCTGGCCGTTACGAGGCGCATGATCTGGTTCGTTCCGGTGTAGATCTGGATAAGCTTTGCGTCCTGCATCATCCGTTCAATCGGAAAGTCCTTCATGTAACCGTATCCTCGGCAAGTCTTAGGAGGTACAGGCCTTGGCAAGGTTCACAGAGGAATATTTCCGTGCCTTCGAAAAGGCCCGGGACGCCGTTTGTTCCTAAGGGCCCTGAGTGCTCGGATAATCTGGGGCCGGGTCTCCGCGGGCCTGATGACCCGGTGGACGAGCATGTTGGACGCCGCATGAAACGGGTTTGAGTATTTGTGATCATACTCCTCGATGCGGGCCTCGCGAAACACCTCGGGGTCTTCGGCGCTTTCGATCTCTTTGCGATATATC
>CAYPSZ010000336.1:0-11269 GCA_964413125.1 uncultured Desulfobacterales bacterium | reverse complement strand
GTTGCGCTTGTAGCGGAGCTGTTTGTCATAGGCCACATGCTGCCACTGGCAGCCCCCGCATATCCCTGCGTAGGGACAAGGCGGGGGCACACGGTCAGGTGAAGGCTCCAGTACCTCTATGAGCCCTGCCTCGGCATACCCCTTTTTCTTGCGGTATACCCTTGCACGGACACGGTCCCCCGGAACGCCTCCTCTGACGAATACAACGAAGCCGTCCTTGCGGGCCACGCCGGCGCCTCCGTGTGCAGTGCGGTCGATGAAAAGTTCGAGTTCCTGTGCCTTCTTGATGCTCATATTGAAAAACCATGCAAGGGCCCGGTCGGTTCGGTCCTTCCGCTATTTGGAAACCGGGCCCGGAAATCAAGCGGAAATAGAGAAATAGGAATTGATTGTGCCTGTGAACCTGATAACATGTCCTCCCTGTCCACCTTCACAAAGTACCACGGGTCAGCCGTGGGGCTCCATAACAAATGCGGCCTTATCAGGGCTGGAAGCACTCATTAGCATGGCAAGAGCACCCAGTCAAAGCCTCTCGGATGAGGCTGTTACCCGGACCCTGTTGAAACGAGGTCTTCTATCAGAGGAGCAGGACAAAGTCCTCATGCGGGAGAAGGCCAACGTCCGCAGGCAATTGGAACGGGACCGGGCCATTCAGAAATCCTCGGTCAAGGTCAAGAACCGCGTCCCCAACCCCATCAGCGTTATTGACGTTATCGCGGCCATGGATATGATGCGTGCAGACGATCCGTCCAAGCCCCTGGATGAAGAGACCATATTTCAGGTACTGGCCCTGGACTGGGGCCTTCCCTACAAGAAGATCGACCCTCTCAAGCTGGATCTCAACCTCGTCACACGCACCGTACCCCACCACTTTGCACGCCGGCACCTTGTTCTTCCCGTTGGTATCGACGAGGAAGGATCTCTGCTTGTGGCTACGCCCAACCCTTTCAACGACGAGGCCCTTCAGGACATAAGCCAGGTCTGCCAGCGCCGGGTCCGTGCGGTGGTGAGCACCAAATCCGACATTATTAAGCTGATAGGCCAGCAGTTCGGCTTTCACAGATCCATACTGGCGGCTGAGACGCAATTCGGGGGCCCTGCCGTGGACATCGGCAACCTGGAACAGCTCGTAAGAATCCGTTCCTCCGACGAGCCCGCCTTTGACGACCGTCACATCGTCAATGCAGTGGACCACCTGTTTGTTTACGCATTCGACCAGCGGGCCAGCGATATCCACATCGAGCCCAAGCGCGAGACCACAATTGTCCGGCTCCGCATTGACGGGGTCCTGCACACGGTATACGAGTTGCCCAAAAACGTTCACTCCGCCATCGTCAGCCGGATCAAGGCCATCGCCCGGCTGGATATGGCCGAAAAAAGACGGCCTCAAGATGGTCGAATAAAGACTGAAAAAGGGGGTCGCGAAGCCGAGATACGCGTTTCATCCATTCCTGTTGCGTTCGGAGAAAAGATCGTTATGCGGATCATGGACCCGGAGATCCTTTTTCAGGACCTTGGTGAACTGGGCTTCAATACAATGGACTTCATGCGCTACCAGGACTGCATTCATATGCCCCACGGCATTCTTCTGGTCTGCGGGCCCACAGGCAGCGGCAAATCCACCACACTCTACTCCACCCTGCGCACCTTGTCCTCGCCGGAAATCAATATCACCACGGTTGAGGACCCCATTGAAATGGTGCACCAGGAATTCAACCAGATAGCAGTTCAACCGCCGGTCGGCATAACCTTCGCCTCCATCCTGCGCAACATCCTCCGGCAGGATCCGGACATCATAATGATCGGGGAGATGCGCGACCTGGAAACAGCCCAGAACGCCGTTCAGGCAGCCCTGACAGGGCACCTGGTCCTGTCAACCCTCCATACGAACGACGCCCCTTCCGCCATAACGCGCCTTCTGGATCTGGGTGTCCCGTCCTTTCTTATTCAGGCCACCCTTGTGGGCATCCTGGCCCAACGCCTGCTGCGCAAGATATGCCCTCATTGCAGGGAGAGTTTCAAGATTGACTGTGATGAGCTGGCGGCACAGGGCCTGGACCTGGGGAAAAAGGGGTCCATCCTCCTTCACCGAGGTCAAGGGTGCCTCAAGTGTCGGGGCACGGGTTACCTGGGACGCAAAGGTACCTTCGAGATGTTGCCCGTTACTGAAACCATCAAGCGGCACATCAGGCCGGAGTGCGACCTTGAGCTCCTGCGGCACACCGCGCGGAAGGATGGTATGATAACACTTCGGGAGAATGCGGTACGCATGCTACTTAATGGAGAAACAACTTACGAGGACGTGCTGCGGGTTACTTGGGAAAACATGTAATGGCGTCTTTACCAACTGCTGTCGCCTTCCTGTTTTCTCCACGCAAGAGGATCGGCCTTCCTCGCAAAGACACTGAGGCGCCGGCTTAACGGATCAACCAGACATGGTCTTCCAGGCGCCTTGATGTCTTGGCGAGAGGTAACATGCTCGAACAACTTACAATTCGCAATTTCGCCATCATAAGCGAACTGGAAACGCGACTGAGGCCCGGGCTCAACATCCTCTCAGGGGAGACTGGAGCGGGCAAATCCATCATCGTCAACGCCGTGAACCTAATACTCGGAGGCCGGGCATCTGCGGACCTGATCCGTACAGGCACGGACGAAGCACGGGTGGAGGCCCTTTTCACGCTTCCTGAGGAATCGCCTCTCGCCTGTGTCCTTGAAGGACTCGACATCCCTTTCGACGGGGAGGTGCTCATCAGCCGCATCATCTCCAAGGAGGGTCGTAACGCGGTCCGCATTAACGGAACCCTGGCCACCCTCCATATGCTCTCTGCGGTATCACCATATCTAATAAGCGTATCCGGCCAGCACGAACATCAGAGGCTTCTGCGGCCGGAAAACCACCTCTTCCTTCTAGACGATTTCGCGGGCCTTGCCGGAGAACGTACGGGCCTGGCTGAAAGGTTTTCCGGATACACACACCTTCGAGATCTGCTTGAGGACCTGGATCAGGAAATCCGAGGTATGGAGGAAAGGCGCGACTTTGCCCGTTTCCAGATGGAAGAGATACGGTCCGCCGGAATAGAACCGGGAGAAGATGACACGCTCAAGGAGGAGCGGAACGTACTTCGGCACGCAAGTGAGATTAGAAGTGCCGTGCGAGAGGCTTACCAGGGCATCTACGAGAAGGACGGGGCAGTGATCTCAGAGATCGCGCGGCTGGAACGAAGCCTGGACAGGGTAGCCGGGCTGGAACGCCGCATTGAACCCGCTCGTAGGGCCCTGCTGTCGGTCCGAACCGAACTGGAGGAAGCCGCACTCCAGCTAAGAGACCTTCAAAACCGCATTTCCATGGATCCTCGCCGCCTCGACGAGGTTGAGGAAAGAATCCAGCTCCTGAACAGACTCAAGCGCAAGTACGGCCCCACCCTTGAAGACGTCCTCAAGACAGGTGAGCAGGCGGCCAGGCACATGGATAACCTGCAAGACAAGCAGGCTGAAAGAAAAGCCCTTGAAAAAGAATTTATAAGCGCTGAAAAGGACCTCATTGAACATGCTCTACGCCTCTCCGAAAAAAGACGCTCCGCATCTAAGGCCCTTAAGGGGGCGGTGGAGCGGGAGCTGGGTCTTTTGGCGATGGAAGGAACAAGATTCGAGGTTCAATTCGACGGCGGGGACAAGGACCCCCGATTTGATCCCGGGAGTATGCTGGGCCAAATGGGACGGGACGGGTTCGACCGGGTCCAGTTCCTGCTGGCCCCGAACGTGGGCGAGGACCCCCGCCCTTTGGCCCGAATAGCCTCAGGAGGTGAACTATCCCGCATCATGCTCGCCTTGAAGACCATCATGGCGGGCAACGCATCTGTGGAAACACTGGTCTTCGACGAGGTTGATGCAGGCATCGGCGGGAGCACGGCTGGGACAGTGGGAGAAAAGCTGCGCCATTTGGCGCGTTATCATCAGATTATATGCATAACCCATCTTCCTCAGATAGCCAGCAAGGGAGAGGCCCACTTCCGGGTATGGAAAGGCGTGCAGGACCAGCGGACCGAGGCCTCCATCTCCCAGCTTGGCCCTGAAGACCGGGTCCAGGAAATCGCCCGGCTTCTTGGAGGGAAGCTCCTTTCAGAGAAGGCGGTTGCTCATGCCCGGGAGATGCTGGATCCGGCGGTAGAGGAATAGAGGTCTTCGGCTCTTCCTCACAGTTTTACAGTTTTTCCCTAATGACCTGCCCGGCCTTAAACCCCTCTCCGCTCACAGGCACCGCCGATGAATACCTTTCCATGACCTTTACCGTGCGAATCTCGCCCACCTTATGGCCCAGAAGGTATACTGACCGGCCTTCAACGGAACTGACAGGATCTCCACGACTGTATACCTCGAATAAGCTGCCTTCGCCGACCCCCACGTCCCTGCCCGCATTGATCATGATCCGTTCCTGAGCGGCGGAAAGCACCCGGCCGGCCCACACCTTCTTGTTCAGACCCTTCAAGATCACCTTTGACTGCTCCTGAACAAGCTTATCAAGGGCCTCCCTCCTATCTTTCTCGGGCACGGCCTGAATCAGCTCCTCCTCGGTACGAGGCTCAGGTTCTCTTACGAAAAGGGCGTCCTCATCCTCTTCTCTTTCCTGAATCTTGAGCCGCCGGCTCTCCAGGTGGGACAAGAACAGCGTCCCGTTGGTTATGTCCAGTGCGTTGACCACCATGGACACCTCCAGTTCCAGGGGCTTGGACGTAAAAGGCCAAACCGGGATCTTATTGACGGGCCAGACCCCGGCGCCGTGATCAATGATCTCGTATCTGTTCAGGACCCAGGTGATCAAGACAGTCACCCCCATCTCCTCGGCCTTTCGAGCCAGATCCGGATCGGTGATGATCCCGAACCTGGGTGATTGCACGCCATAACTTTTGGGCAAAGGTTCTCGAATACCGTAGACTACAAGACCGCCCTCTTCCTCCAGTCCGGCTGCAAGCTTTGAAGTCAAATCCTCTACAACCTCTCCGCCCAGGCCTTGCTGGTCCACCAGAGGCATAACAAGAACGCGCTTGTTGAGATTGGATGACTTGCCGGGAGTCACCTTCTGGTAGATGTTTCTGGCAGTACCACATCCCGCGGCCGCTATCAGGAGGACTGCAAGAACAAGCGGCAGCAAGTCCCTACTGGATCCATTTCGCATAAGAATATTCCTTCCAGCTCTTAGCCGCCGTCCATCGGGCTTCAGCAGGCGGCTCAAGGCATATCAGCGACCCTATCAGATGATTACACTGAAGGAGTCGAATTCTCCCGTCCAGGCCTCGAGGGACTCCTCCACCCGGTCCACTCTGGCAGAGGACGGACCCCTTCGACACCAAGCCACAAACTGATTCACGCGGTCCTCAGGGCCTTCGGCCACCGCTTCCACGGTCCCGTCCGGCTGATTACGCACCCACCCTGTAACTCCCAATGAGCGGGCCTGCCGGCGCGCTGAGTCTCTAAAAAACACGCCCTGAACCCGACCCTCCATTATCAGATGTTTCCGAATGTTGTTCATGGGGCTTCCTCTTGAATAAACATTTGGCTCTCCTAACCTGCCAAATTGCCTACACCCTTTCTTCCTGCAGCATCGCAAGCAGATCATCTTCCGAGAGGACCT
Source organism: uncultured Desulfobacterales bacterium (assembly GCA_964413125.1). Lineage (GTDB taxonomy): Bacteria > Desulfobacterota > DSM-4660 > Desulfatiglandales > HGW-15 > JAIPEI01. The sequence continues at coordinate 5,637 of CAYPSZ010000336.1, read as the reverse complement.
CAACTCCCAGTTCCTGAGCCTTGGCCAGCTTGGTACCGGGGGACGCACCGGCCACCACGTAGTCGGTTCGACTGCTCACCGAAGAGGCCACCCTGCCGCCGCAGTGCCCGATACGCTCAATTGCCTCGGGTCGGGTCATGCCCTCGAGGGTGCCCGTCAGCACAAGGGTCTTGCCCTCCAGAGAGGAACCCTTTGATGGTACGGCGGCGGGTTTTTCCAATACCACGTGATCGAGAAGTCTGTCCACCTGGCGACTGCGGTTCACGTCTGAAAAATAGGAAACCACGCTCTCGGCAATCTGCGGGCCGACCTCTGGAACGGCCAGAAGTGCGTCTTCATTGGCCGCCCTGAGCCTGTCAATACTGCCGAAGTGCGCAGCCAGCACCTGGGCCACATGTTCGCCCACATGTCGAATGCCCAAGGCGTAAATGAACCTGTCAAGAGTGGTCGTCTTGCTGTTTTCTATGGCACGAACCAGGTTTCCGGCTGATTTTTCGGCTATTTTATCCAATTTGACGAGTTTTTCAAGGTCAAGCTCATACAGGTCCGCCGGCTCGGTTACCATGCCTCTATCAATAAGCTGCTCCACCGTCTTTCCGCCCAGTCCATCGATATCCATGGCACCCCGGGAGACGAAGTGTCTGATGAGGCCTCGCACCTGGGCCGGGCAGTTCTTGTTGGGGCAACGGAGCACGGCCTCACCTGTTTTACGAGCTACGCCGGATCCGCAGATCGGGCACTTATCAGGCATCTGAAAGGGCTTTTCGGCTCCGGTCCTCTTAGCCCCGACAACCTTGACCACCTCCGGAATTACGTCCCCGGCCCTCTGCACCACCACCGTATCCCCCGCACGCACATCCTTCTTTGCTATCTCTTCCTCATTGTGAAGGGTGGCACGCCGAACAATCACTCCGGCCACTTCCACCGGCTCCAGATGGGCAACAGGAGTAAGGGCGCCGGTCCGTCCCACCTGGACCTCGATCTTGATGACGCGGGTGCTCTCCTGGGTGGGTTTGAACTTCCATGCAAGGGCCCATCTTGGACTCCTGGATACCGCCCCCAGCCGCGCCTGAAGTGCTAATGAATCCACCTTTATGACGGCGCCGTCGATCTCATAAGGAAAAGAATTGCGCTTCTCTTCCAGTTCCTGACAATATTGTATCACTTCCGTTGAATGCTTACAAATGCGGATGTGAGGTCTGTTGACTCTGAAACCCCAGGCCTGGAGCGCCAGCATCATTTCCCAGTGGGTCTCAAAGGAGGCGCCCTGGATTGTGCCGACACCGTAACAGAACATGCGAAGCGGACGCTTGGCAGTAACCCGAGGATCAAGCTGACGCAGGGAACCGGCAGCCGCGTTCCTCGGATTGGCAAACGGGGAGAGCCCATTGTCAAGCCGTTCCCGGTTCAACGCCATAAATTCGTCCCGCTCCATGTAAACCTCCCCCCTGACCTCCAGAAGATCCGGTGCCGGGAGTCCGTCGCTGAGCTGGATCAGGGTTATGGGAACATCCAGTAGCGTCTTGAGGTTCGCGGTGATGTTCTCTCCCACAAAACCATTGCCGCGTGTGGAGGCCACAATGAGCCTGCCATTCTCATAGACGCACTCCACAGCCAGGCCGTCCAATTTGGGTTCCACGGCATAGCTCACAGGGCTTTTGTCCTTCAGGAGCCTTCGGATGCGGGCATCGAAATCCCGAACATCGCTGTCTCTGAACCCGTTCTGAAGGCTTAGCATGGGCACCCGGTGCTCGACCTGGGAGAACACGGTCCGTGGTTCGGCCCCCACACGTTGAGTCGGGGATTCCGGCACTATCAGGTGAGGATGGGCCTGCTCCAGTTCCACGAGCCTGTTGAACAGTCGATCGTATTCTGCATCCGATACCTCCGGATCGTCCAGGACGTAGTAACGGTAATTGTGGTGCTCGATTTCCCTTCGAAGCTCGCTAAGTTCCTTTATTACTTCTTCCATTTCTTAGGCTCTTTCCCCTCCCATGAAGGCTGCAGGCATGTCCTCGTGTTCTTCAGGTAAGCATTGAGTGTCAAGCTTTCTTGGACCCTGCGCCAATAAGGCATTTTCAAAGTTTTGGCGAGGGGCAAAAGCGTTCATGGACCGAAAACCGCCTCTTTTAAGACCTCCGCCACCAGTTCCTCCCCTCTCCTGAGTCGTGCATCCGAGAAGCCCCTTCTCCAGGTCAAACGGGACAGTTCATCCGATACCACAAGGAGGCCCGCCAGGCGGACCCCGCGATAGGCTGAAACAGCCAGCAGTGCGGAAAGCTCCATATCAACCGCCGCGAGGCCCTCATCGCGAAAGTCCCGAACCTTTTTCCGCGTCTCCCTGTAGGGGGCGTCGGTGGTCCAGAGCCGTCCTGTAAACGCACTCATTCCGCGTCTCTTAAGCGCAGCGCTCAATTGTCCGCGCAAACCCCGGTCGGTTTCAGGCCTGGTGTTCCCAATGGGATAATGCTTGGAGGTCCCCTCCTCTGAAAAGGCGTCCACCGGAATCACCAGATCGCCGATGCAAATGTCGGGCTGAAGCGAACCGCACCACCCGGTCAGCCAGATGCGACCTGCCCCCAGGGCTATCATCTTTTCGAGCCCAAGCACGGCGTGGGGCGCCCCCAGAAAAGGGCCGGCAAGAGTAAGGCGGGGCGGGGCGGTGTTTTTACGCACCTCCCAGGCCCGGTACAAAGCGCTGTCCGCCATGCGTAGGGGTCGCGCCTCGAATTCGGCCACAAGGCGATCCATAAGGGAGCGGGTCATGCCAAGGATCAGATCCGACGCAGCTTCGGGATCCATTTTGCCCCTGGTCGGCCTTATGAGCACATCGTCTGAATCAAAGCCATCAACGGTGCTGGAATCCCCTATCAAATCGCGCTCGCTCCTTTAAAGCGGTTATTCCAAACCGGGCCTGCAAGCGCCGGCGCCCAAAAGCAGGGAGTAATCTTAGAAGACCAAGCTTTGGTTGGCAACGGTAAAAAGGGGATGGAAATAGGCCCTGACTATGATAGCATGCAACCGTGTCCTATTTCTTCGGGCACCTTTTTCGCAGGTTCCATCAGCCGGGAGAGCGGCCGTGGGCCTCCTTGTCGACTTCCTATTTTTCTTGACAGAAAAGGTACATAGTGATTTATTGACTGGTTTGTAATTTGTGTTACCGGATGGCAAAACCATGTTCGAGAGCCTAACAGAAAAACTGAACCGTACCTTCAAGAATCTGCGAGGTCGGGGACGGCTCAGCGAAACCAACATCCAGGACGCTCTCAAGGAAGTCAGGCTGGCCCTCTTGGAAGCGGATGTAAACTATAAGGTCGTCAAGAACCTTGTGGAAGAGATCCGCCTGCGTGCGGTGGGCCAGGAGGTGCTCGACAGCCTGACCCCCGGACAGCAAGTCGTCAAAATCGTAAACGAGGAACTGGTCCGCCTAATGGGAGGTACCGGCAGCGAAATCAACTTGGCCGGACGTACCCCTCTGGTGCTCATGCTGGTGGGCCTTCAGGGATCGGGAAAGACCACCACCGCTGCCAAGCTTGCCCGCCGCCTTCGAAGCAAGGGCCGAAACCCCTACCTGGTGCCGGCGGACGTCTACCGGCCGGCGGCCATCCACCAGCTCAAGAAACTGGGAGCCATGATCGATGTTCCGGTCCACCCCTCGGAGCAGGACCGGAGGCCTGAAGAGCTTTGCAGGGAAGCGCTTCGAAAGGCCGGTGCCGATATCCTGATTCTGGACACGGCCGGGCGGCTTCATATCGACCAGGATCTCATGGATGAACTGGTCCGCATCAAAGAAGCGGTGACCCCTACGGAAATCCTGTTGGTGGCGGACGCCATGACCGGTCAGGATGCCGTCAGCGTCGCCAAGAAGTTTGATGAGCTTCTGGACATAGACGGTGTGATACTCACCAAGACCGAAGGGGACGCCAGGGGCGGAGCAGCGCTCTCCATTCGGGCGGTAACGGGCAAACCCATCAAGTTTCTGGGGGTGGGGGAAAAGCTGGACGCCCTGGAAGCCTTCCATCCGGAACGAATGGCCTCCCGCATACTGGGAATGGGGGACATGCTGTCCCTGATAGAGAAGGCCCAAAGCGAGTTTGACGAAAAGGAGGCCTTAAAACTACAGGACCGAATTAAGAAACGAGAGTTTGATCTGGAGGATTTCCGAGGGCAGCTCAAGCAGGTCAAAAAACTAGGATCCATGGAGCAAATCCTCGGCATGCTCCCGGGAATGGGACAGCTCAAGCAATTGAAGAAGATGAAACCCGATGAGGGTGAACTGGTTCGGGTCGAGGCCATCATAAACTCCATGACCCCGGGTGAACGCCGAAACCACAAGATCATAAACGGAAGCCGCCGCAAGCGCATCGCCCGTGGAAGCGGCACCAAGGTACAGGATGTGAACCGTCTTTTGAAAAATTTCGTCCAGACGAAAAAAATGATGGAACAGCTCTCCAGGAAGGGAGGGCGAGGCATGCCGGCGCTGTTTCAGTAATTCAAACAATGTGAAGAAATTGGAGGAGAAAGAACACCCATGGCAGTTAAAATCAGATTGACACGAATGGGAGCCAAGAAGAAACCCTTTTACCGCCTGGTGGCCGCCAACTCGGAATCGCCCCGCGACGGCAGGTTTCTGGAGATACTCGGACACTACAACCCCATGAAGGAGCCGCCCGAAGTAACCATTTACGAAGACAAGGTTCGCCGCTGGCTGGAAAAAGGGGTACAGATTACGCAGGCGGCCAGATCCATCTTGGACAAGCAAGGCGTTCTTAAAGCCCAGTCGCCGGGAGATTAGAATTCGATACTGCAGAGCACTCCGGCATGGAGGTTGAGACGATGAAGGAGCTGGTGACTTACATCGCTAAGGCCCTGGTTGATAAACCTGAAGAAGTGTCGGTTAAGGAAATAGAAGGGGAGCAGACCTCCGTTCTCGAGTTGAAGGTGGCAAAAGACGATCTCGGAAAGGTCATCGGCAAACAGGGCCGTACTGCAAGGGCCATGCGGACCATATTGAGCGCCGCATCCACCAAAATCAACAAGAGATCCGTGCTGGAGATCATAGAGTAGCCTTGGATGATGCAGCCTTACCAGAACTTATCCTTCTGGGTAGAGTCGTCAAGCCGCACGGCCTGGATGGAACTCTGAGTGTCCACTCCTACGCGGATTCTGAGTCGTCCTTCTTGCGGGCCGGCCGTGTCGTGCTGGAAACAAAGGATAATCAAAGAGTTGAGTATCCGGTTGCCGCGGCAAGGCCCCATAAAAAGGGCGTCTTGCTTGACCTGGATGGCATGGATTCCGTTAATGAGGCTGAAACCCTTAGAGACGCCAACATTTACATCCGCCGTAACTCCCTGGATCGGGAGCGGGAGGATGAGTACTTCTGGGTTGAGTTGATCGGGCTGGAGGTATACCTGAACACCGGCCGCCATATCGGGACTCTTACACGAATACTACCCACAGGGAGCAACGATGTTTATGTCGTGACCTCCGATTCCGGTGAGACACTCATACCGGCCACCCACGAAGTGGTGGAGGATATCGACCTGACCCGGAACCGGATGATTATCTCTTATATGGAGGGCCTGTTGGACCTTAATGAGATTTGATGTTCTCACCCTGTTTCCCGGCATGTTCGCC
>CAYPSZ010000335.1:0-3227 GCA_964413125.1 uncultured Desulfobacterales bacterium | reverse complement strand
TACAGTATCCATGATCAATTCCATGAATATAGCCTGGTGGGTGAAGAGGTGGAGTGAACTGCATCCCGACAAGACGGCAGTTTTCTTTGAAGGGGAACGCATAAGCTATTTTGAGCTTAACCGAAGAGCGGATCAAACAAGTTGCTGGCTTCAGGATCTGGGAATTGAAAAAGGTGACCGCATTGCGGTAATGTTAAAAAATTGCCCGGAATTCATTGAACTCTTTCTGGCTTCATCTCGTATAGGGTCAATCTTTGTCCCCATCAATTTCCGTCTTACATCCGTAGAACTTCACTATATCCTGAGAAATGCCAGGCCTCGATTATTTGTTTTCGGCAATGAATATGGGCCGTTGATTGAGAAGATCAACCTTGAGTCATACAGGCCGCCTGTGTCACTTGCATGTGTCGGCGGTATGTCAAGCGGAGGATTATTCAATGATTTTAGATCCGAGGTTAATAAGTTTGAAGGTATGTCCCCTTTTCTTACCAAATACCTGAGCCCCTCGGATCCAGTTGAGCCTCAGGTCATCATGTATACCTCAGGAACAACAGGTGAACCCAAAGGCGCGGTTCTCTCTTATCGAAAGACGTTCTTCAACTGCCTCAATGCCGAGATCTTCTTTAAGCTGCATTTCGACGACATCATGTTGATCCTTCTACCTCTTTTTCACTCAGGGGGTTTGTTTATCCAGGCGTCTCCTGCCTTCTACAAGGGAGCGACACTGATAATTCATCCGAAATTCGATCCACTCAAGGCCTATCAGGATATCCGACACCATAAGGTAACCAAGCTCTTGGGCGTGCCAACCGTTTACAAGGCGCTTTTGGATGTCCCGGCGGACGAGAGGGAAGACCTGTCTTCATTGAACATCTGTGCCATCGGGGGTGAGAAGACGACAATAGCGCTTCTCTCACAATGCCGGGAGGCAGGGTTTCCTCTCCGCCAGATCATGGGACAAACCGAAACATCCATTCTTCTGTGGGCCTCTGAGGAGGATTTTCTCAATAAGCCCGGGACCGTTGGTCGCCCTGTTTTCCATGCGGAAGTGGATATAGTGGACCAAGAAGGTCAACCGGTCAAAACAGGTGAAACCGGGGAAATAGTCGTCCGTGGGTCAATCATAATGAAGGAATATTGGATGGACCCCAAGAGGACCGCAGAAACCATTCGAGATGGGAGGCTCCATACCGGGGACCTGGCAAGAATGGATGAGGATGGTTATTTCTACCTTGTGGACAGGGCCAAGGACATGTATATCTCAGGTGGAGAGAATGTCTACCCGGTTGAAGTCGAGCGCGTACTTGAGAATTATCCGGGTGTTTTGGAAGTGGCGGTCGTTGGCGTGCCGGACAATAACTGGGGAGAAGTGGGGCATGCCTTTATAATTTGCAACAAAAACAAACCACCAGCAACTCAGAAATTGATTGATTTTTGCAAGGAACAACTTGCTTCTTATAAAATTCCTAAGAAATTCATTTTTTGTAATAGCTTTCCTCGCACTTCATTAGGGAAAATAAGGAAGCACCTGCTTATTAATAATTAGAGTGATAATGGAGTAATCTACGCTGCTTTTAAGCAACAAAAGAAAAGGGTATCTTTTAGCAATCACCAAACAAAAGGAGGTTTTACTATGTTTAAGTCACACAGGATCTTTTTTGGTAATTGTATTATATTTGTATTAGCATTGCAATTGTTATTCAGTGGATCGGTATCAGCTCAATCATCATTCAAGTTACGCTATTTCACTGGTATGACCCCATCACATTATTTTGCTGCTGATTTAATGCCATACTTTGCCGGGGAAGTTGAAAAAAGGACCAACGGCAGGGTCAAGGTGGAGGTTTATCCCGGCGGCCAGCTTTTCGGTTATCAGGATGGAATAGATGCCTCCACCATGGGAGCCGTTGAAATGGGCTTGACATCCGCAGGACAATGGGGAGGCCATAATCCGGTTTTTAAGTTTTCCGATTACTTCTTATTGATCGAGGATATGGACCACTGGTTTCGTGCAAGAGATAACATCCATCCAATTTTGGATGAACTTTACCGGAAAAAGAATGTAAAACTGCTTTATTACAGCGCTTATGGTGCAAATGGTATTTGCAGCTTGTCCCCGATTCAGAGTTTGCAGGATGTCAAAGGATTGAAAGTGCGGGCGCCTGTGCCTGGAGCGTTTGACTGCCTTGAAGCCTGGGGTGCCGTGTCTGCAAAGGTTGCGGCAGCCGAAGTATATGACGCCCTTGGAAAGCGTGCCATAGATGCTGCTGTCTCCTCCTGGGGTGTTATGTATTCCCGCAAATTCTATGAAGTAGCCAAGCATTTTGTCGGACCTCTTTGGTGGACGGTTTGGGTCAACTTCATAGACCTCGGCACTTGGAACAGGATGCCCGAAGATATTCAAAACATCATCCTGGAGGTGTCAAGGGAGACTGAAGCCAAATCTATGCAGTTAATGATCAATTATGACAAGAAAAGCCTTGATCAGCTCAAAGAGGTGGGAACACTGAAGCTGTTGACTGCGGATGAAAAAAAGGAATGGGTAAAACCACTCCAGCCGGTTTATGAGGCCTGGGTCGACGAGTGCGCCAAAGCGGGTTTTGGTGAGCAAGCAAGAAAGATTTTGGAAGAGCTCAACCGCACCCGTTAGATTACTTTAGCATTTCATTCATGAGCATGTGCCCAACATGACAAGGTAGAACATGCGAAAGATATTTAGGACTATCGATTCTGCGATAGAAAAGCTGATGACATGGCTTGGAACACTATCAGTAGCTTTAATGCTAATGTTATCAGCTTTTATTGCAACCCAAGTATTTTTTAGATATGTCTTAAATATGCACTTAAGGGGCTTATTCGACCTTTCAATTTACAGTTTAATCGCTTTTACATTTCTTTCTGCAGCTTTTACGTTGCGGGAAGGACAACATATCTCTGTTGATATTTTTTCGATCCGCTTACGTTATAGGTCCAGAGTCGGATTAGAATTATGCGGCTATCTGGCTGGTATGGTCTTTATTCTAGTATTGGGCTGGATAGGATGGAAATGGGCCAAATTGTCTTTTGCATCTGGAGTCATGACTATATCTGAAATGCCGATACCAAAAGGCTTGCTGATAATGTCAATAGTCGTGGGATCATTCTTTTTAATAGTACAAATGATCCGGTCTTCAGTTCATATGATAATTAATTTAATTAATTATGTAGACACAGAACCTCATGGAAAG
>CAYPSZ010000334.1:0-1722 GCA_964413125.1 uncultured Desulfobacterales bacterium | reverse complement strand
CCCCAGCCCTGTTAAAGGGCGTCCCCCAGCCCTGTAAAGGGCGTCCCCCAGCCCTGCTAAGTGAAGCCCTGCCGAGAAACGGAGGAGCATACTTCTGGTCAAAGGAGGCCAGGCTCTTGTTTCTTGTGTTCACCCCCGCCTTGGCCTCCAGAGGGTATATGGAACGGGGCCCTTCTCAGACAAAATCCACTTCCGCGGTACCGGAGCTCTCCCAGTAATAAAGGTCCAGACCCTTTGAGGCCTTGAGTTCCTGTACAACGTAGTTTTCAACGAACGCGCCTTCGTACTCCCTGAAGATGCTGTCGCCACGCACGAGGATGTCCGGCGGGATGTCCGCCAGGGCACCGAGAAGGCCTACGTCCAGCGCATACATCTTGAAGATGTTTTCTTCCGCATAGGCCTTCAAAGGCCTTTTCCCTGCTTTGACCCGAAAGACGCGGTGAATCAGGCCGGACTTTTCCAGCCATTCAATGGCGTTTTCAAAGTCCCTCATCCTCGCACTCTTCTTGAGCAGGGAGAAGACAAACTTCTTGTTCGCCTTTGCGAGTTGTGAAGGGATGGAGTCCCAGATCCTTCTAAGCTTGGGGATGTCCGGAGAGACGGCATATTTGGCAAAGTCCAGTACATATGAGTTCAGGATATCCCTCTGGATTTCCCGTACGGCGTCCACGCCCCCATCCGAGGAGTAGCACTCCACCGCCTCGGGCATCCCTCCGGTAAAATAGTAAAAGCGCAGGTGTTTGCACAACTCCTTGTTAAAAGGATCAGGGTATGGCACGGGCTCCCGCGTGGACTCGATCAACCCCCTCAGTTCATCCAGGCCCAGTGCGCTCAGGAACTCAAGAAAGGTCATTGGATACAGGTCCAGGAAATTGACCTTGCCAACAGGAAAAGAGGCCGGGCCGGAAAGGGCGATGCTCAGCAGCGAGCCCGCCGCAGCCACATGATAGCCGGGTGCCTCTTCCTGAAAATACTTGAGGGAGTTCAATGCCCTGTCACAGGCCTGGATTTCGTCGAACACGATGAGGTCACGGCCGGGGCGGATCTTTTGCCCGGCATAGATGGACAGGTTCCGCAGGAGCTCTTCAGGTTGAAGCCGGTCTGCGAAAAAATCTCCGGCTGCCGGGTCCCGTTCGAAATTGATGTAAACAAGACCTTCGTATTCCTTCGATCCGAATTCCTGCAAGAGGTAGGTCTTTCCAGTCTGGCGCGCACCGCGCAGAACCAGGGGTTTTCGCTTCCCGGAATCCTGCCACTTAAGGAGCCGCTTATACACATCCCGCTTCATATGGATATATTGCTGAAACGGTGCTCAGATGTCAACCTTATCTTGCTAAAAAGTGGAGCACTGCCACTTATATCATCGATTTATGTGCATACAGGACGGAAAATGGTGACAGCATGGCCCGGACGCTCGCTCAGTGAATAATCTAATTTCCCTTGGTTTGCCGCCCGGGCTATGGTAGTCTCAAAATATTCGGAGAGAGCCATGGGAAGCTATGATGCAGCCGTGAAAGTAATCTTGGGCCACTGCCGGCAAGCGGCCCTGGAGCATTTTCTGGGTCTGCAGGTGGAGGAATCCGAGTTCCTGGAACTTCCCCAGGAGACAGCCACGGTCAGACGCAGTGATTTTCCCATCCGGGTTCGAACCCGCGACGGGAGCGTGTTCGTCGTGCTCCTTGAAGTCCAGAGCAGGTGGGAGCCGGATTTGCCCCTCAGATT
>CAYPSZ010000333.1:0-7124 GCA_964413125.1 uncultured Desulfobacterales bacterium | reverse complement strand
AGGTCCGGTATGGTCTTGATATTAATGATAGCCTCGGGATAATCAGGCAGAACATCTTCCTTAAGGATTGACAGAAGATCGCTCCCTCCTGCGTTCAGGCGCGCCTTCTCTTTGTATTTGGAAAGAGCTGCACAGGCTTCCTGTATACTATAGGCGTCAACATGACTGAAGGATCTCATAAGAAGCCTCTTTTTCTCAAGTATTCCCTAGTGCTTTGAGGATTGCCATAGGGGTAAGTGGATACTCATTTAGCCATTGGCCGATGGCATTCGATGCAGCCATGAGCACTGCCGAGGGTCCAGGGGCGGTTGATATTTCGCCAACCCCTACTGCATAGAATCGGTGGCTGTCTATCGGGGTCTCCAACACGACATTTCTGATCACCGGCAGTTCGGCAGTGGTCCGCCACTTGTAGTCAATCATATTTGAGTTGAGGATACAGCCCGTTGTCGGATCAACTATTGTCTCTTCAAACAAGGCGCTGTCAATGCCTGCAGTTCCAAGGCACCCGTTTAGCTGGTTTTCAAGTCCTTGCGGATCAATAACCTTGCCCACGTCCGTGGCATTCACGACCTGCAACAAGTCGACCTTCCCCGTCTCTATATCAATCTGCAACTCAACGAAACTCATTAAGCAATTTGACAAGGTGAAGTCCTCATGATAGCGTCCCTGTCCTAAGATTGTCTCCATATTCAGGACTTGTCTCCACTGGACACGTTTTCGGGGGTCGCTTTTTCGCCAGATGAATCCGTCAGCTGTCTCCAGGTCTTCTGAGCTTGTTGCTTCAAGTTTTGTGACGGCACGTTCAAATAACTGCCTCTTGGCATCATCAGCCGCAGCGATCACGGCGCTCAAAATGGCATAGGTTCCTCTTGATCCGGCCGGTCCCGGCTCAAATGGCGTAATCATGGTGTCGCCGGGGGTAATTGAGACTGTTTCGAGCGGCAACTGAAGAATTTCGGCGACCATCTTCACTACGTTACTTCTCTGTCCCGTTCCATGCTCGGTTAGACATGTGTGAACAATAACTCTTCCATCGGTATCGACTCGGACGTAGGCCTCCGAGCTGTGTTCTCCTATGTCCGCATTACCATGGACACCAACGCCGATTCCGATGCGCTTGCTGCCCTGGACTGCCGTCGGTCTAAGCCATCCCTTCCATTTTTCTTTCCAGCCAAAAGCCTTGGCACCTTGGTCCATGGCCCGCGAAAAATCGATACCACGATAATTGTACCAGATTGCATCCCGCCAGAAGTAACCCGTACCGGGCTTGACGAAGTTCTTCTTCAGCACGTCGAAGGGGTCGAGAGACAGTTCTGCCATGGCACGGCTCAAGACAGGGAAAAGTGTGCATTTTAGTTCCTGACCGCCAAAACCCCTGACAATGCCTGATGCGATCCTGTTTGTACATACAATCGTCGGCTTCAGATACCAGTTTCTACTCCTGACGGCAAGCATGGCTTCCCCGCAACCAACCGACATTTGAATCTGCGTAATGTGTGAGTAGTTTCCAGTGCCAAGAAGCCACGAACCTGCCACCGCCGTCACGGTACCGTCCTTTTTCATACCAACCTTTGCATTAAGGCGTGCAGCAAGGCGCAGCACAAAGCAGGCGAGATGTTCTTCCTTGGAAAATGACACTTTCACCGGTTGGCTGACAGCGCGGCTTAAGGCTGCTGCATAGCATTGCATCTGCCAGGACATATGCTTTGAACCGAAACTTCCACCACAGGCCGCTGCAATAACCCTGACCCGAACTTGATCACCAAATATTTTTGAGAGAATAAGCTTGTTTGCCCCGACAAATTGATTGGAAACCCATAAAGTTACCATGTCAGGGCCATTCCAGGACGCTACCGCCACAGGCGACTCTATGGGAAGGGGATTTGGGATATTGTGATATTTGCAGCTGCCTTCCGTTACGGCGTCGGCCTCAGCAAAACCTTTTTCAACATCCCCTGTCACAATCTCTGTTGCCCAGGTTTCACGGCCAGGGATTGTAAGAGGCAGTTGATTTCCCGGCAAGTTTTCATAAAGCTGTGGTGCTTCAGGTTTAATGGCCTCGCATTCATCAAACACAGCGGGAAGGGTTTCATATTCTACGTTGATAACCTCCATCGCCTTTTCAGCAATTCTTTCATTTTCGGCCGCTATAAGGGCGACGGGGTCTCCCACGTAGCGCACTTTTTTATCAAGGAGTCGTACAGGTGGGTTGCCGAACTTCCAGTCAGGAGCTGTCTCGTGCGTGATAACCGCCTTTATGCCCTTTATCAAATAGGCCTTGCTAGTATCAATTTTTTTTATAATTGCATGTGGATGAGGGCTTCGCATAACTTTACCCACAAGCAAATTAGAAAATTTGAGGTCAGCTACGAATTCTGATCTTCCAGTTACAACCTCAAATCCATCTATACGTGGTATTGATTTGCCTATATATCGATAATTAGGCTCCATATCTGATTCTCCATTAACGCATATAATTGCCTGATACTGCCATCACTGCTTTAATAACATGGTAGTAGCTGATACAGCGACAAAAATTCCCGGAAAGGGATTCTTTTATTTGTTCTTCGTTTGCAAAGGGATTTTCATCTAGCAAGGCTTTAGCACTCATAATCATGCCGGGAGTGCAGAAACCGCACTGAAAGGCGGTATGATCAATAAAAGACTGCTGGAGTGGGTCGAGGTCCCCCGTTCTTTTATCTCCCAGGCCTTCGATAGTTAAAATCGATTTTCCATCGCATTCAATGCTCAGCAACATGCACGAAAGGACTGCCTGTCCATCCATAAGCACAGTACAGGCGCCGCAGCTACCTTTATCGCACGATACCTTGGTCCCGGTTAGCCCGAGGGTCTCTCTGAGTGTAAATGAAAGAGTATCAGCTGGATCAACCTTGTTTGGCCCTGTTCCCAGCTCTAAATCGCATTGTTGCCCATTTACCGTAAGGCTAATGCCGTGTTTTTTTCCAGACTCTAAACCTAGAAGTTCCTTTTCTTGTACAGCCATTCCTTTTTCTCCTCACTCTGTCAGCATCTGGGGAAACTTGTTGGCTCAGCGAAAGATGCCTGTAAGAACGTGTAGTTATCCAATGCCGCAGATCACAATGACATGAGCTGAGTGATTCACAAAAAGAAAGAGTTTGATTTTATTGGTATTTTGGAGCAGCCAGCCGGCTACCGGCTGTAAAAACGTCAATATTGGTCTTTCTTAACCTAACAGGGCTGATCCTCTCCACAGCCTGCAAGAGTTCCGCGGCATTGAAAGGACGCCCCTCATCGGCCGCAAAAAAACCCAGGAGGGCCAAGTTGGTGGCAAGAGGCGCGCCCATTTGCATGGCCACTTTCCCCGCTGGCATGGAACGATGCAACACCCCTTTAACTTCAAGAAATCCCTTCACCTTTTTGGTTGGGAACCCCCTGGAATCGCTGTTCAAATACATCCGAGCTCCTCTCGCAAGAAAACCCAGGCACCGGTAGCCTTCTATCTCGTCGAGGGAAATCAGGTAGTGCGCCGAGCCCGCCTTGATCAGGGAGCCTCGCACATCCCCTATCCTCAAATGGGAGATTACGGATCCCCCCCGCTGGGCCATGCCGTGGGTTTCGGCCCCAATGACGTTTATACCCTTGGAAATTGCAGCGTGCGCCAGCACCTTTGTCATGAACAGAATTCCCTGTCCCCCCAGTCCGCTCAGTATCATGTCGACTCTTTCCACTATGCCACCTTTCCTGAGCACGTTTCTCCAAGTACGCAGATTACCCTTGTGCTTGCTCTTCAACCTCCACAATCGCGCCCTTGGGGCAAATCTGTAGGCACACACCGCAGTCGACGCAAAGCTGCCTGTCAATGGCCGTGCGCTCTAGTTCTTCGTCTTTCACCAGGGCGGGGCATTCAAAACGCTCCAGGCAGAAGTTGCACTCCGTGCAGTCCTCGGTCACGGTGACTTTCCTCGGTCGGGGGACGGCCTCCTTCCTGTTGTCGATGACGCACGGATGCCGGGCGATGATCACCGCAATGCCCCCCTCAGGGGCATTCACATATCCTTTTGCCTTCTTGAGCGCCCCGTTCATCTCCGTGAGCTCGTAAGGATCCACCACCTCCAGGAACTCCACACCACATCCTTTTACAGCTTTTTCAAGGGAGATGGATTTGCCACGGCTCCCGTCGGCCCGTATGCCCAAGCCCGGGGTCGGCTGCATCCCCGTCATAGCCGTGGTGATGTTGTCCAGGATGACCAGGATGAACCGCGAGTCGTTGTACACGGCATTGATCAGGGCGGCAGTGCCCGAGTGGAAAAAGGTCGAATCTCCGATGGTCGCCACAATAGGCTGCTCCGTGCCGTCCATCTCAAAGGAGTGGTAAAACCCGTTGGCCATGTTGATGGAGGCCCCCATGTCCAGGCAGGTGTCCACAACCCCCATGTTGATCCCCAGGGTGTAGCACCCGATATCCCCCGTGAATATGGCCTTTGGGCTGGCTTTGCGGATGGCGAAAAAGGACGGCCTGTGCGGGCAGCCCGCGCACAGCCGGGGCTTGCGGACCGGGAGGTCAAGACCCTCCGGAAGACCCTGGACTTCACCACCTCCGCCTAGGGCCTCGATTCCGTATTCCTTCAAAACCGCGTTCACCACCCCAGAGATGACATCCGGCCCCAGCTCCCCGGCCCCGGGCACGTGACCCGAGAGCCTGCCCAGGACCTTCACCCTGTCTCTCAGCAGGTACTCCATGAGTGTGTCCGTCTCTTCGAGCACGAGGACCCGCTCGCAGGCCTCCATGAACTCCGAGGCCGGGCCCTCAGGAAACGGGAAAGGGGTCCCGATCTTGAGAAACGGAATGTCAGTGCGCACCTCCTCCCCGAGCAGGTCCCGGATCACTGCGGAAGGCACCCCGCCCGCAATTATGCCCAGAGGGTATCTTCTACCGGGCTCGAGAGTATGAAAGTTGTATCGGGAAAGCCCCGAAAACTTCTCTCCTATAGCCTTGAGCTTTTGATTCAACTCCAGATGATCCACGTATCGCTGCCGAGGCAGCCCCGTCCACTTCGCCGGGTTCCTCTCAAAGGAAGCCTTGTTTTCCTTCGGCTCGAGGGCCCGTCGCACCAGGCTCTGGCGCGCGTGGCACACCCGGATGGCGGGCCTCAGGATCACCGGTATGTGGAACTCCTCCGACACCTCCATGGCCGTGACCGCCATCTCCCTGGCCTCCCGGGGGTTTGAAGGGTCGAAAACCGGGAGATTGGCGAACCGGGCCATGAAACGGGTGTCCTGTTCGGTCTGGGAGGAGTGGGGCCCGGGATCGTCGCAGGAGACGATCACGAGGCCTCCCCGCACCCCCATGTAGGCGGAGCTCATGAGCGGGTCCGCGGCCACGTTCAGTCCCACCTGTTTCATGCAGCAGGCAACCCTCTTGCCCGCAAGCGCCGCCGCCACCGCCGTGTCCAGGGCCACCTTCTCGTTGGTCGACCACTCCGTGTAAGTCTTCACCCCCTCGGCCTTGGACAACCGGATGAACTCCGGCAGGATCTCGGAGCTGGGTGTGCCTGGATAAGAAGTGAAAACCTGGCATCCCGCCTCCAAAAGACCAAGTGAGACCGCCCCGTTTCCCAAAAAAATCTCTTGGGCTTCCATCTAATTGACACCTTCCCTTTCAACTCTTCCGGTAAAGTCCCCATTTTTTGTTGAGCTGCTCGTATCGTGCGTGATCGAGCCGCCGCCCCATAATCTCCGCCCCGTCCGGCCTGTATCGGTGAGCCCGGAAAAACATGGACGCAAGGACACCCCTGAAGGGGAGGAGGAACGGGCTGATCCACTCCCAGCACACCTCGCAATCCGGCGTTACCTCGAAGATCCGCCCGCTCTGACCTTCGCAGATAAGGGTGTTGCCGTTCCAGAGGCGTTCGGCGCCCGCGATGTGTCCGCTGAAAAGGCTGAAGACATGTTTCGGGTAGTATTGCCAGACTACTTCGTTGGTGGACATGTCGACTTCTATGACTCTGGACCGTGCAACGACGGGATGGTGCGGGCCGTTATCAAATACCATCATACGGTTTCCCGAGGTGAAGGTGGCGTCGTGCTGGTGACTGATTTTCCCGTCCCCCCACTTCCAGAGCACCTTTCCTTCGGGCCATGAGATCCTCATGAGGGTGCTCAACTCCCGAAAGCTTATCAGAACATCCCCTTCCTTTCCATATTCCAAGGAGTTGGCGTGGCTCCACTCGAACCGAAACTCCCATGGACACACGATGTCCGTCTTGGGGTCGAGGTGCTCCCAGGCGTGCCAGGCGTGAACGGTCTCCCCTTCCGGGTTGATCTCGAGGATTGCGTCGCCAAGGAACCCGCTGAGGTCCCTTGGGCGGCCCCCGACGCCGAGCCCCTGCAGGAGGAAGCGCATGTGCCCCTCGTCTGCCGAGAGGCGGGCCGCCGTTTCGGGTTCGATAAACCCCTTTACCTGTTTTGCAAGATCTTCCGGCATCTGCTCCCACACGATGACCAGGGTGTTGCCGTTCGGCATTCTGCACATGTCGTGGTGAAACGCGGAATGCTCCCAGCGCCAGAGCTCGTTCCCCTCCCAATCGAACTCCACAAGGATGTCGGCCGAGCCTCCGGATGTCGCGAGGCCGGCCTCCGACTGGTCCAGGGGCTGCCCCCGAACGAGAAGATTCCCCTTGGGGAGAAGATAACCGTAACCGGGTTGGAATCCCGGAATTCTCCACACGTGGACGATCCTGCCGTCGGAGTCGATGAGACAGGTCATGTCCCCTCCGATTGGTGTGATCAGCGTGTAGCCCCCGGCGGATCCGGGCCCCTTGTGGGTGAGACCGGTAGAACGAAAAAGCGACCAACCCATGAAACTACCCTCCCTTCTAGCTTCATCAAAACGTCGGCGGCAAACCCGGATCCAGACGACCCACTCGTATACGCCGAGTCTTCACTCTTTGACGCTCTGCACTGCTGAAGAGGTTCGGAGCCGGATACAATTGCGCACGGACGTTGTTGCGACAACCCCAACCTCTTGTTCCATAATATGGGAAATGATATTACAATATGGAACAACCCCTGTCAAGTATTTTTTCCAGTATTTTTTCCAGATAATTTTCAGCCTGTTCATTGCGAAGACTTATCCGTAA
>CAYPSZ010000332.1:0-10424 GCA_964413125.1 uncultured Desulfobacterales bacterium | reverse complement strand
CCCCAGGCGCTTGCAAGGTAAAGCCCCTTGATGGGCGTTCGGTTCTCGATGCGGTTCATGTAGGCGTTGTCCATGGATTGTTCGAACCCATAGATCGCGCCTTCCGGATTTTTCGTGTACGTCCAATTAGTGAGCGGCGTTGCCGCCTCCTTGACTTCGATCATGGAAAAGAGCCCGGGCACGACCTCCTTTTCCGCCCGGCGGATCAGGATGTCCGCCCAGCGATCCTTCTCCTTTCGGTACTCTCTTTTTTTGCCCTTCCTGTAATCCTCTTCAAAGCGCCTCCAGGGCTCGTAGCCGCATAGAAAAAGGAGCATGAGGCTCGATGTGCCGGGCTTTGAATACCCTTCATAGATGTTGTCATAGATGGTCACGCTGAAGGATCCCTTGTCCACGTAGCCTTTTAAGGCGGACTCGTAGTCGGCCTCAGGCCCTCTGCCGGAGGAGACAAGAATTCCGCTCCCCCCGATTTTGCCCCTCAACTCGCGGTTCAACCCGAGCCACACAATGAAGGAGGCGATGCTGGGCTTGTAGTCTTCCAGTTTCTTCATGTAGCCGGCTGGAACCGCCTCTTTGGGCACCATGCGCCTGAAGATGGTCAGGGCGCTTGCGTTGCCGGCCACGACGCCGGCAGGCAGGGTTTTACCGTTTGACAAGGCCACACCGGTCACGGCGCCGTCCTTGACCAGGATCTTTTGAGCCGTTGTGTTGTAGAGGATTTTGCCGCCGTGCGCCTCAATTGCCCGGGCCAGGGCATCGCTCAGGTTCTGGGAGCGATCCTTGATGTAGAAAGAGCCCTTCCGCAGATAGCCTCCCGTAGCCACGGCGTAGTAGAAGGCAGAAAGCCTTGAGGGCGGAAGGCCGTAATAGCCCCAAAGGGAAGATAGAACGCCCTGGAGTTCCGGGTCCTTCACGCGGTCGTTCAGGAACTCTGCGAGAGTCTTGTTCCGGATGTTCCACATCTTTCGGTACTGGAGCGGGAACAGGAGCTTGATGAACCGCCCCTGGTTTTCATGCAGTTTTTCCGCCTCTTCTGAAATGCCGATCATCTCGCCCAAAAAGGACCGGATGCCCTTTTCCTCTTCCGGAAAATGTTGGCTTAAAAGAGAGATAAAGGCTTCCGGGTCTTTTTGCGGAACAGCGATGTCAAGATCCGGGGCTTTGAAGCGGTAAACCTCCGGAAGCTCCACAAGCTGCAGCTTTTTCAGAACTCCCAGATTGTCGAGGATCCGGGCGGTTGCGTTGTTGTTGATGGAGGTCCCGTGCAGCGACACCTCGAAGCTGAACCGCCCCCGCTCAAATGCCGTGGCATAGCCGCCGGGAATGCCGTGCTGTTCCACGACGGTGACGGGAACCCCTGCTTTTGCAAGGTAGGCCCCGCAGCAAAGCCCGCCCAGACCGGCGCCGATGACCACGGCCGGGTAGCCGTTTTTCGAACCCGTCTTGGCGCCGTAGGCTGGAATCCTTTTTGGATCAAGGGCCATGGCAAGGGTTGCCATGGCGGCAACGGACATAAAAGACCGGCGAGATATTTTTCTTTGCTTCATGATCGTTCTCCTTTCACTCTGACTTGGTTCCTGTGAAGACCAGCCACATGAGCCCCTACTCCACGCGAACAGGCCTTGCTTTCCAGTTCTTTGCCGACATCACCACAGCATAGATCCCGACACCGAACATGATCGTGTCTTCATAAACGCCGTGGCGGGGGATCTGGATGATGGGGGCAAAGGGTATGGCCCGGAAAAGGAGCCGCTCCATACCCTCCAAGAATTCCCCACCATTCATTTGCCGGCAACATGATTGACCTCCTTGAGTTTTGTTTTTCCCGAGATTGATGGATTTCCGGGAGGGACGCAAGAGGGATGCGACGAAGCAGAGATTTCGGGGAATGAATAGTGCTGGAGTGGGATGGAGCGGAAGGAGTATTCCGTTTTTATCGAAAAATGGTTTCGAAAAGGCTCCTAAAAGCATATGTCGGATCCAGCCAAGAGCGGACAAACTATTGAATCCCGTATTTGCCGTGGCAGTCACCCTTCAGGAAACCCGCAGGCGGGACTGAACTCATGAAATGCTGCGGCAGCGGAGGAATCACCGGCCTCCGGATCCGGTTGCAACCCTCTTTGGTTGCAGGCGACGGCCCGCCTTAGATGATTGCATGACGAATGCGGGCGGATACGACTTCGCTGATGACTACGGTGGCGATGATGATGAGCAGGATAACGCTAACCCGGGTCCAGGCGAGATTCATAATGGATGCATTGAGCTGAAGACCGATGCCCCCGGCTCCCACCAACCCCAGAACAGTGGATTCCCGAATATTGATGTCCCAGCGAAACACCGAGATGCCGGCAAAGGCCGGCATGATTTGCGGTACAATCCCGAAAGCGATGACCTGAGCACGACCGGCCCCGGTTGCGGTGACGGCCTCAACCTGGCGGGGATCGATTTCCTCGATGGCCTCGTAGAGTAGTTTGGCGCAGAAACCAATGGAGCGAAGGCCAATGGCTATAATACCCGCCAGCACCCCGGGGCCTACGATGGTTACAAGTACCAGGGCCCAAATCAATGAATTTATGGAGCGGGTCGCAACGATGATCAAGAGAGCCAATGGTCGGACGAATAGAAAGCTGGGTGTGGTGTTCTGGGCGGCGCAAAAAGCGGTCGGGACCGCCAGCACAACGGCCAGCAAGGTTCCCACTGTGGCGATATTGACGGTGTCCCAAAGGGGACGCCAGAGTTTCGCCATATAGTCCCAGTCCGGCGGAACCATTCGGGAGGCAAGATCCATGGCCTGGCGTGGAGCATCCACCACGAACAGCCAGATGGTTTTGTCCGCAATCAGACGCCAGCAGAGAATGAACAGAAGAAGAGCCGCGATCCAGCCGCCCCATACCCCGTACTGGGCAAGCGGTGTACGTCTCCGCCATCTCTTCTTTTGCAACTTGAAGGCCGCGCTTATCATTGGATCCATTTTCTGATCAGACCGGAAGAGTACTCCACAGCCAGCACGATCCCGATGATGATTAATAAAATGGCTGCAGCGGAATCGAATTCATAGCGGTCGAAGGCCGTGTTTAAGGTGGCTCCGATACCTCCGCCGCCGACTATACCCACCACGGCCGACTCGCGGAAATTGATGTCCAGGCGATAGAGGCCCAGACCGATCATCCGGGGCATGACCTGCGGCTGGATGCCGTAGTTGATCCACTGGAACCAGTTTGCGCCTGTAGCGCGCACAGCCTCGGCCTGGGCCGGATCCATGTCCTCTATGTCTTCGGCCAGCAGCTTGCCGTAAAAGCCGATGGTGGCCAGCGAAAGGGTAACGAAGCCGGCGAAGGGGCCGAAGCCGAAAAGCTTCACGAAAAAGATGGCCAGGATGACTTCCTGGAAACTGCGGGAGACCGACAGGATAGCGCGACACAAATAGTAGATCGGAAGGGGCGCGATGTTGCGGGCGGCACCGAGTCCCACCGGAATGGAAATTGCGATGCCGGCCATGGTGGAGGTGATGGCCATCCAGATGCTTTCCAGGATGCCCTCCCTGATTTCGCTCCAGCGGCTGAACATGTCGGGAGGGAAAAAGGCCGTGATGAACTGCCGGCCGCGAGGCAGCCCCTCCCAGACACGTTGCCAATTGACCTCTACGGTGCCAAAGGACGCAGCCAGGTAAAGGGCTATGCCGATTCCCAGGGCCCAGCGTAGACGGACATCCTCTATGGCAGGAGGCTTCTTCCAGGCTTTGCCGCCTTGGGGCGAGCCGATGGAAGCAGTGGATAATGTGCACATCACGATCCGGTCCTTCTTATGGGCTGCAAGACCGGTCCATCTTCAATAGCCACCTCTTTCGCGGAAACTTCCCCGGCAAGCTTTCCGTCATCATCGTTTGTTGCCTTATCCGCGGTGCTGTCCCAATCCTCCGCGCCATATATTCGAGTAAGAACATCGGATGTGAGTCCTCCGGGGGAACCGTCGTAGACCACTTCCCCCTGCCGAAGGCCCACAATGCGCTCGGCGAACATGCGTGCGAGCTGCACATCATGGATATTGACAACCACGGTCAGGTTGCGCTCCCGGCAGAGTTCGCAGATGAGTCGCATTATCTGGCGGGACGTCTTGGGATCCAGGGATGCGGTGGGTTCGTCCACAAGCAGCAAAAGGGGATCCTGGATGAGGGCTCGACAGATGCCTACCCGCTGGCGCTGACCCCCTGATAGTTCGTCCGCCCGCTTGTTTACCATATGCTCCAGTCCGACTCTTTCCAGCAGGTGAAAAGCACTCTGAATGTCCGTTTCCGGAAACCTGCGCAGCCAGCTTCGCCAGAAGCCGACAAAGCCCAGGCGTCCTGACAAAACGTTTTCCATTACCGAAAGACGTTCGATCAACGCGTATTCCTGAAATATCATGCCGATGTTGCGCCGGGCAAATCGCAATTCTTTGCGGGAAAGATCCGTCAACTCGGTCCGGTTCAGAAAAACTTTGCCCGCCGTGGGTTCCACCAGTCGATTGACGCACCGGATGAGGGTGGATTTGCCGGCTCCCGAGGGTCCGATCAACGCCATAACCTGACCGTCGGGTACAGTCAGCTCGATATTCTGCAAAGCCAGGTCTCCGGTTCGATAGCGCTTGGTCAATCCTAGAATCCGCAGCATTCAACAACGCCCCTGTCAAGGAAAAGACCTGAACGCCGCCCGGCAGGGGGGCATTCGCTCAGGCCTCAAAAACCCATTAATCGCCTATTTGCAATCGTATCTCACACCGTTGGCGGCATCGATCTTTCTGATGACCTCCCAGTCGAATTTGTAGGCGATCGAAATGAACCTGCC
The DNA here is from genome assembly GCA_964413125.1 of uncultured Desulfobacterales bacterium. GTDB lineage: Bacteria > Desulfobacterota > DSM-4660 > Desulfatiglandales > HGW-15 > JAIPEI01. The sequence continues at coordinate 5,601 of CAYPSZ010000332.1, read as the reverse complement.
TTCAGCCTTGAACTCCTTCTGCAGTTCGGAGCCCTCCCAGGGGAAGGTGAAAAAGGCCTGTCGTATCAGGGCCGAAACCTTTGGATGCAGGTTGTGTGCATGCCCGTACCCGGTTGTCGGAAAGGTCTGAGACTTGTAAATGGAGCGTATCTTGGATGAGTCCACCACGCCCCGGTCAATCATCCGCTTGAGCACGGAATTGGCTATGGCGGCGGCTTCATAATCCTTGTTGGCGACACCCAGAATAGAGTTGTCGTGTTTTCCGGAAAAAGCGGTCTTGAAATCCTGGTCTGCGATCAGTCCGAAATCGGCCTTGAGAATGGCGGACGGCGCCTTGAACCCCGAATTTGAAGTGGGTGATGTGAAGGCCATGGTCTTCCCTTTCAAATCCTTTGGGGCCTGGATAGGTCTGTCGGCGGGCACGATGATTTCCATCTCATAACCAAAAGATCCGTCTTCGGCCGCCATCATGGCGAACGGGACAAAGCCGGCGCAATTTACAGCCACAGGGTTGCCGCCGGTGTTCACTCCTGCCACGTGCAGCCGGCCGGAACGCATGGCTTCATACTGGGCGGCGTAGCTTTGGACGGGAAAGAAAACAACCTTTTTTCCGGTGACTTCGGCCATGTGTCGAATAAACCCATCCCATACTTTCTGGTAGACCGCCGGATCCTCCACCGGGGTGTAAGAAAAAATGATGGTGTCGGGGTCAACCCATTTTGCAGGATCTTCGGGCAGATCGGCCACCAGATCACCATCACGATCGCAATAGGCTACATCCAGGGTGCCTCGGGGACAGTCTGCGGCTGAAACAGCTCCAGTGCAAAACACCAACAGTGCTACTGCCGCAATCAATGCGGCGATGACAGGGAACCGGTTATGACTCTTCTTCATGTGACGCCTCCTTTTTTAGTTATGCATCCCGGGGTTGCTTATGGTGGCCGGTGGCAGCAAAGAGCGACGCCCGGATTCGGCGGATGCTTGCCAACGAGCGTGCATGCTGCATTAGGCGGCCGTAAATCGTTTTCAATATAGAAGTCTAGAGTATGAATGTTGCATTAGTGTTAAAAACCCGTGAGATTTTGTTTAGTGAGTGCACGTCCACCTCGGAAAGGCTTGGTTCAGGGTGGCGTCAGCCGAATCTATGGCTCGGGCTGCAGCAGTGCCGGTGGCCCTTTGACAGGGTCCTGGATCCACTTCTTGATGTCATCCCGGATCCGGTTCACAAAGGCCGACTGCTCTTCTTTGGAGCCTTGGGCTGTGGACGGGTCTTTGAAAGGGACACTCCATCTTTTGACGATGCCCGGGAAAATGGGGCACTTGGATTCCTCGGCATCGCAAACCGTGACCACAAGTGAATATTGCCTTCCCGCCTTGTACAATTCAAATACGCTCTGGGGCTTCTTGTCAGACAAATCAATGCCCTCTTCCCTCATTGCTTCGACCACCAAAGGGTTCACCTTTTCCGCTGGCTCCATGCCGGCGCTTTCCACCTCGAAATGATCCCCTGCGTATTTCCTGAGAAATGCTTCAGCCATCTGGCTTCGGCCGCTGTTGTGCCGGCAGATGAACAGCACCTTGAGCTTGTCATCCATTTAATCTCCCCCCCCGGTGTCAATCGGATTATTGCCCATGAGTTCTTGAATGGAAGAGTAGATCTTTATTGTTAGACTGAGATTAGACTTCTGTGTGGATTCGATGAGCCCAGATATTGAGATGTGGCGGATCTCAGAGGGGGCCTATAGGCAAGTAATGGTAAACATTGATTATTTTTCTTGAAATTCTAACATGGCCCTAATATAATTCTAACAATATCTTCTCAAATGAGCCCCTTTTCCGAACCTCGCCGGTTCGAACGGGCTCATGCGTCATAACCGTCCACCCGTATGATTAGGAGTAAGCCATGAGATTACCAGTTTTTGGAAGCGGGATGAAGCTGGGGACCGGGCTCGCCGTGGGTGCCGCCGCGGTGCTCTTGGCGCCCGTAGTGCTTCCGGTCGTTGGAGGAATCTTGAGATCCCTTACAAAGGCGGGCATCAAGGGCGGGCTTATCATGTACGAGAGAGGCAAGTTGGCCCTTGCAGAGGCGCAGGAGACCTTTGATGATCTCGCAGCGGAAGCAAAGGCCGAAATGAATGAAGAACAGGAGCAGGTGGTGACGCCCAAGAAGAAGGCCCCCGCAGCTTCCAGTTAGAGGAGTCAAATTGCAGATCCCCACAGCTCGGATCTTACACCGGATGCCGAATCGAGTGCGTTTTCGTATTCAGGCACGCAAGGGCGATGAGGAATACTTCAGTGATGCGGCCCGTCGTATGGCCGAATCACTCGCGCCTGAAAGGCTGGAGGCCAACCCGGGGACAGGAAGCCTGCTTATCCAGGACCCCGAACTGGATTTGGATGCCGTGCTTGAACTCGCCCGGAAAGAAGGCCTGTTTCAACTCGAGACGGTTCATCCCGCATTACTGGCCAGGCAGGTAACATCGCCGATACTTGAACTGAGCGCACGACTTAGGGATTCAACCCTGGGCCGTCTGGACCTGGCCACGCTGGCCTTTTTAGCGCTGCTCGGGGTAGGGACATATCAGCTCGTGCGAAGCGGCCTGCGGTCGCCGCCGTGGTATACGGCCTTCTGGTACGCAATGGGGATCTACTTCAAATCCCTGGCAGACCGGAAGGACGACTCAAGCGTCGCCTGACACTGGGATTTCGGAAAAGCCGGAATGACCCGCAGGTAATTCGTATTGTTTTATCGCCCATAACGGCTGAAAAACAGCAGGCGTGCCATGTGCTTATACCCCGCCCGGCGAAGGCCGAGCGGGTTTTTGCGAAGCCGTCAATGCCTCCGAGTCAAGGAACCACAGGGTGCACGCCTTGATCAGAGTGATCCACAAGAAGGTCCCCGGCAGAGCACGCTTCAAGGTTCAAGGCCTTTACGGATCCGGGCGTATCAAGGACCTGCTCGAGCGCCGGCTCGGCGTTAATGCCTTCATTCTCGATGTGAGGGCCAATTCGTCCACAGGCAACCTGCTTGTCTTTTATGCCGGGGAGACTCCTTTCCGGGTTATCCAGGATCTCGTCCTGTCAGTCCTGAGCAATGCAATTGTCGAGGCCCCCCCAGAACCCAGTCCTGATTCTACCCAGCCTGTTATCTCGGATCATAATCCCGCCTCTCTCGCCAGGCGGATTTCAGGGCCTGTGATCAGGCTCAAAGACAAAATCCAGGAATTCCTTTCACCCGAGGTTCAACCCGATGCCCCATGGCACATCTTACCTCGGGAGCAGGTGATGCTCACGCTTGGGGCAACTTCGGGAAACGGGCTCTCCCTGGAAACGGTCACCGAAAGGCAAAGCCGTTACGGGCCCAACACCCTGCCTGAACCCAAGAGCCGATCGCCATGGGACATCCTCAAGGACCAGTTCCTCTCCCTCCCGGTGGCCCTCCTCAGCATTGCAGCAGGGGTCTCCCTGATCACAGGGGGCTTGCTTGACGCGCTGGTCATTGCAGGAGTGGTGGCGGCCAACGGACTCATCGGTTATGCAACGGAGAGCGAGGCGGAGAGAACCATAACCTCTCTGAAACGTATCGCGCAACCCGTCGCCGCCGTCACCCGTGAAGGAAGAATGCTGGAGATCCCGGCAGAAGAACTTGTGGTGGGTGACATCGTAACCCTGAAGCCCGGTTCTTACGTGCCTGCAGACGGGCGGATGCTGGATTCCTCCAACCTCAGCATAGATGAATCCGTTCTCACCGGAGAGAGCATGCCGGTGTTCAAGACCTCGCGACCTCTGAAAACACTCAACCTGCCCCTGGCGGACCGGACAAACATGGTTTACAGGGGTACGCTTGCAACCGGCGGTGAAGGCCGGCTGGTGGTGGTGGCAACGGGTGGTTTCACCGAAATGGGTAAGCTGCAGCCTCTGCTTTCCGAGACCACCGCGCCCAAGACCCCCATCGAGAGACAGCTTGAGACCATAGGAGACCAGCTGGTTGTAATGTGCCTCTGCGTCTGCGGGCTGGTCTTTTTCATGGGGTTCCTTCGCGGATACGGATTCGTGCAGATGCTCCGCATGGCCGTGTCCCTTGCCGCTGCTGCAGTGCCCGAGGGTCTGCCGGCCGCTGCAACGGTCAACTTCGCACTGGGCATCAAGAACATGAGAAAACACCATGTCCTGATCCGTCACCTTCAGGCCGTGGAAACCCTCGGGTCGGTGCAAATCGTGTGTTTCGACAAGACAGGCACCATAACCAGAAACCGGATGGATGTCACACGCATCTATTCCGGTGTAAAGAGGTTCGATGTTCGCCTTGGGCGGTTTTTCCAAGGCAATGAGCCTGTGGACCCGCCGGCGGATCCCGGACTCTTTCGGCTCCTCATCGTATGCTGCCTTTGCAATGAAGTTCACATGGAAGAGTCTGAAAGCCGAGGCCGGCCGGACCTTCACGGCACGCCCACCGAAAAGGCCATGGTCCGGGCTGCCCTTGAAGCCGGCCTGGATGCAACACAGATTCGAAAAGACCATCGTCTCCTCAAGCTGTGGAACCGCTCCGAAAAAAACCTTTACATGGGAACCCTTCACGCGCGATCCGACCTCAAAGGGGCCCTCTACTCCGTCAAGGGCAGTCCGTCGGAGGTCCTTTCCATGTGTACTGAGGTGTTTGATAACGGAAACAGGGCGCCTCTTACAGAAGAACTCCGCCTGCAGATTGAAACGGAGAACGAACGTATGGCCGGGGAAGCACTGCGCGTACTGGGAACGGCCTTTGCCGAGATCTCCGAAACCCCGGGCGGCAGGCCTGAGCAGGGCCTCACCTGGCTGGGCCTTATAGGCATGCAGGACCCCGTACGTGAAGGAGCGGCTGAACTGATCAGCATGTACCATCGTGCGGGCATCAGAACCGTAATGATCACCGGGGACCAGAGTCCGACAGCATACGCAGTGGCAAAGGAACTGAACATCCAGCACGGTGAACACCCGGTCATAATGGACTCCACGGAGCTCATTATCATTGACTCCCAGGTCATGTCCGCCCTGGCCAAGGAAGTGGATGTCTACTCCAGGGTCAGCCCGGCACACAAGTTGAGGATCGTACAGGCCCTTCAGTCCGCGGGCCGTGTGGTCGCCATGACCGGAGACGGCATCAATGATGGCCCGGCGCTCAAGGCGGCCGACATAGGCATCGCTATGGGCAAGAGCGGTACCGACGTGGCCCGGGAAGTCGCAGACGTCGTGCTGGAAGACGACAACCTGGAGAGCCTGATCATCGCCGTGCGGGACGGCCGAGCCACACACAGCAACATACGCAAGTCCGTGCACTTCTTTCTCTCCACGAATCTCAGCGAAATCATGATCATGTTCGCTTCCATGGGTCTTGGGATCGGGTTCCCCCTGAGCGTAATGCAGCTTCTCTGGATAAACCTGATTTCGGACATATTCCCGGGGCTTGCCCTGTCCATGGAGGCACCCGAAAAGGACGTTCTGGAAGAGAAGCCCCGGGACCCCCGCGCCCCTCTTTTGTCAGGGGCTGACTATCGAAGAATGGTCTTTGAATCCGGAACCATCACGGCAGGCGCTCTGGGGGCATATGCCTACGGAATAAGC